>QNDO01000006.1 GCA_003644895.1 Candidatus Hydrothermota bacterium
GATTTTGACATCGCACCGAAGACAAATCGTATGGCACTTTCTATACTCTGGGATGGAGGATATGATATATATATCTATTCTCTGACAGATACCAAAGAGGTGAAAAGTATTCAATGGGATGAATCTCCCCCCATGCTTGTGAAGATTTCTTTACTGGAAAGCCAGAAAAAATATTCACCCAGTTTTTCTCTTGACTGGGTAAATGGATATGCAGAGTATATGTATCCCTACGGGTTTTCCGGGTTAATGGCTTTGGGTCTTTCTGATGAACTGGGTGATCATGAAATAACTGTCATAACGGATCTTTATCAAGATATTCTTAATTCACAGTTTGAGATAACTTACAGTTATCTTCCCAGACGAACTGATTACATATTTTCCATATACCAGTACTGGGATTTTTATTATATATCCGATTTTGAAGCATATCTGAATAAGAATCTCGGAGTAGAGGCTCTTTTAAGTTATCCACTCTCTAGATTCAGGCGTTTTGAATTTGGTCTGAATTTTGAAAATCAGGAACGTCATTTTCTGGTGGAAGATATATTTGGAAATTTCTACGAGATCCCTTCTTTGAGAGAAACGAAGAATTTTCTGGGAGTTTATCTGGCCCATGTTTTTGATAACGTGTTGTATTCTTACTACTCAGACCCACTGGATGGAACAAGATATTACATAGGGGCAACGAAGAGTGTGTTTCTCAGCACCGATCTTACAATCGGCGTTCTGGACTTCCGGCATTACATCAGGTTAGCTAAGAGGTACGTCTGGGCAAACCGTTTCACAGCTAAATATTCCACAGGCAGGGATAGCATTGTATTCACAATGGGGGGTCCTTATGACCTCAGAGGTTATGAGTATGGGGAACTGATGGGCAATAAAAGTATATTGTTTAGTTCGGAGCTTAGAGTCCCATTTATCGATAAGATAAAAATAGCTTTTCCACTACCTCTTGAGATCGGAGGGATTAGAGGTGTAGTATTTCTAGATGTGGGCAATGCCTGGTCAGGAGGGATGAAATTACAGCCCTTTGATAAATTTCCCAGATTGAAAGACCTTAAGGGTGATGTGGGAGCCGGGATAAGGCTGGAGTTGGGTTTTGCAAAGCTTAAGATTGACTGGGCTAAGAAGACAAATTTTGTCTCGGTTTACGATCATACCTGGCAGATCTCGCTGGGTAGGGATTTCTAACTTGCAATAGCTTCTTTCTAAGTTTATCATTTTAAACATAAATTTAAACCTGATAGGGGGTATTTATTATGAAAAAATTAATAGTTGCGTTCCTAATTCCCGGAATCATGTGGGCTCAGAGTTCACAGGGAGGAGGAAGTATACTTGGGATTCTGTTTCCTATTATAATCATGTTCGCAATCTTCTATTTTCTGCTTATACTTCCACAGTCCAGGGCGGAAAAGAGAAGGAAAGAGATGCTTTCCAAGCTAAAGAAAGGCGATCGAGTAGTAACTACAGGGGGAATAATCGGAACGATTCAGAAAGTGGAAGAAAATATAGTAACACTAAAAGTTGCACAGAATACAAATATAAAAATTGATAAGAATGCAGTGAGAGCTGTATTGAGCCCCAAAGAAGAAACTCAAGGATGAGTATAAGAAGAGTTAGAATAATAGGGGATCCAGTTTTAAGAACCCCTGCAGAGGAGGTCAAAGAGGTTACAAAAGAACTGATTGAACTCAGGCAAGACCTTATAGATACGATGCTTGAAGCCAATGGATTAGGTCTTGCCGCAAATCAGATTGGAGTATTAAAGAAAGTAGCGGTTATCAATGTAGAAGAAATTGGAGTTGGAAAAGGCATCAAAGTGCTGGTAAATCCGGTGGTAATCTTTGTGGAAGATACTCAGAATGAAGAAGAGGGATGCTTATCAATTCCCGGCTTATATGCAGAACTTGAAAGACCATATTTCGTAAAAGTTGAAGCCCTGGAGTTTAAGGGTAAGAAACTGAAGCCTGTGACAATTGAAGCAGAAGATCTTTATGCCAGAGCACTTTTGCACGAAATAGATCATCTTAATGGGATACTTTTTGTTGACAGAATGGAAGAAGAAAGGAGAAGGATTTTACTAGCTCGCTGGCAAGAAGAGAGGAAGAGAAGCTTATTATGAGGTGGGTTTATATAGGAACAGGCTTATTTGCTACATCAGTTCTTGAAAAGCTATATCTTTCTGGATTAAGGCCCGGTTTAGTAGTTGTCCCTCCTGATAAGAGGAGAGGTAGAGGCCTTAAGAGAAGGCCTGTTCCCGTAAAAGAATTTGCCATTGAAGCCAACATTGACTATGTAGAGTGTGAGAATTTAGAGGAGGAGAATTGCAAGAAAAGGCTTATTGATTTTAATCCTGACTTTCTTGTAGTTTGCGATTATGGCAAGATTCTAAAGAGAGAAATATTGGCAATCCCCAGGATAGCACCCTTAAATATTCATCCTTCTTTACTGCCAAAATATAGAGGTGCTGCCCCAATTGAGAGGAGTATCCTAAACGGTGAAAAAGAGACTGGAATATCTATAATAATTATGAATGAGAGAATTGATGCAGGGGAACTGTTGCTGCAGGAGAAAGTAGCTATTGGCGAAGATGAAACCAAGGGTGATCTGATTGTAAAATTATCAGTTCTAGTACCTGAACTTTTGAAACAAGCAATGGAAGGACTGATAAAGGCAGAGATAAGGCCTCATCCACAAACAGGGGCTTCTTCTTATGCAAAGAAGATAAAAAAAGAAGAGCTTTTTATTGATTGGAATGAGGATGCTGTAAAGGTAAAGAATAAAATAAATGCTTTTTCTCCCATCCCCGGCGCAAGGAGTAAATTAAACAATGAGATTATAAAAATTTTGAGAGCTAGACTATCAAATAAGGCTCTCTCTCTTTCTCCCGGTGAAATTTACGTAGAACATCATACAAGATTATTTGTGGGCACAGGGAAGGGCGTGGTAGAAATCCTTGAAATACAACCGCCCGGAAAGAAAATAATGCTTGCAAAGGAGTTCATTCAGGGGAGAAAACTTGATGGTCTCAGCTTTTCATAGGAAAAGGAGGTTAAGATGAAGCTTCTTGAATACTCTTCCAAAGAGGTTCTTAAGAAATATGGTATTCCTGTAAAGAGAGGAAAACTGGTAAGAAGCGTTGATGAAGCTTTAGAAGTATACAAAGACCTGGGGCCTCACGTTGCAGTTAAAGCTCAGGTTCCTGTTGGAGGAAGGGGCAAGGCAGGTGGTATTAGACTTGCAAAGAGTGAATCGGAGCTTAAAGAGGTGACTTCATCTATTCTTGGAATGGAAATTAAGGGAATTAAAGTAAAGAAGGTACTTGTGGAAGAAGCAGCTGAAATAGAGAAAGAATTTTATGTAGGGGTTGTGCTTGATAGAAATACCAGGAACAATATAATAATGGTTTCAGCTGAAGGTGGTGTAGAAATAGAAGAGGTGGCGAGAGAAAAACCTGAGGCAATTTTGAAGATCTCTGTTGATCCCGGTGTAGGTCTTCCTGATTTTAAGGCCCGTGAACTTGCCTTCGGTCTCGGATTAGTCCCTGACCTTGCTAAAAAAATGGCTGTATTCATAAAAAAGCTTTATGAACTTTATATAAATGTGGACGCTCAGCTTGCAGAAATAAATCCGCTTGTGGTAGATAAAAATGGGGAACTGTGGGCACTTGATGCTAAAATAATAGTAGACGATAATGCTCTATTCCGCCATCCAGATATCGAAAAGCTGAGAGACATGGATTATGAGAATAGAGATGAATTGGAAGCCAAAGAAAAAGGTCTTTCTTTTGTAAAACTTGAGGGAAATATCGGGTGCTGTGTGAATGGTGCAGGACTTGCTATGGCAACCATGGACATAATAAAACTCTACGGTGGAGAGCCTGCAAATTTTCTTGATGTAGGAGGAAGTTCCAACCCCGATAAAATCAGGAATGCCATGCGGTTGATTCTCAAGGATCCCAGTGTAAAAGCTATTTACATCAATATTTTTGGAGGAATTACAAGATGTGATGATGTGGCAAAAGGGTTGATACAGGCTTTCAGCGAGCTGGAAATAAATGTCCCTGTGGTTATTAGACTGACCGGAACCAATGAGGATATTGCAAGAAAAATGCTGAATGAATCTGGGCTTCCTTTGCACACTGCCGCAACTATGGCAGAAGGAGCCAAAAAAGTAACTGAACTTGCAACCTCTCAATGAAATTATTTTTATTATTTTTTTTATTTTATTCCAATGTAGATCTTTTTAAAGAGCCTCTTGATTCATTGCTTATAAAAGGTCTGGACTTCGCTTACAGAGAAAAATATAAGGAAGCCCAGGCATATTTTGATCTTGCAATAAAATTTTATCCTGAACATCCTGGGGGATATCTATACAAAGCAGGACTTCTGGATTTATATATGATAGATTTCTCTACAGATGAAAGAGAGGAAGAATTTTATAATCTCGTGGATATGGCTGTAAAGAAGGCTCGAAAAATGCGCAGAGATCATATTTCTAAAGATTCACTTGCGCTTTCATATTTTTTCGAGGGTTCAGCTTTTTCCTACAGAGCGGTTAGAGAAGGGAGGAAAAAGAAATTTATCCCTGCCTTAAAATATGGTTTTAAGGCAGTCAAACTTTTAAAAAAAAGTGTAGAATTGGATAGTTCTCTTTACGATGCATACCTTCCTCTAGGAACATATTCTTATGCATTAAGTAAAATTCCCAAGGTGCTAAGATGGTTTTTACCAGATGATGGTTCAAGAGAAGATGGACTTAGGAAGATGGAATTAGCTGCAAAAAAGGCCAAATATGTGAAGATCCTGGCTATGGATGCCTATGCATGGACACTTGCCTATGATGGTCAGGCTGATAGTGCAGTTAAAGTGGCCCAAAAACTTGTGGAGATGTATCCCGGCACCAGGGCATTCAGATGGACTCTTTCTTATGCTTTACGGAAAGCAGGTAAATGGCGTGAAGCAGAGAAAACACACAGAGTGATTTTTTATCTCACTGTTAGAGACCAAAAGGATTACCCTTATGATATTGCACTTTCCCTGTACTGGCTTGCAATTTGTAATTATATCAATGGAAGGAAGACCGAAGCAATAGTCCATGCGGATGCTGCACTACTGGTATTAAGAGGAGCTTCTAATAATCCAAAGGTAAACAAATTGAGAAGAGGACTTGAAAAACTGGACAAAAAACTGGAAAAATATAGAAGACTTAAAACATATATTGATCCAGCAGGAGTGGAGGACTATGGGCCTTAAACGTATTTTTGTCACAAGAAAATTACCCATTGATTTTAAAAAGATATTTACAGATTTTGAAATTGAAGTTTGGGAGGAGGACAGAGTAATCCCACGGGAAGTGCTTGAAGATAGGATCAGAGATGTTGATATTCTTGTACCTTTGCTTACAGACAGAATTGATGAGAATATTATTGAGAAGGCCCAGAACCTGAAAATGATTGCAAACTATGCAGCAGGTTATGATAATATAGATGTAGAGGCCTGTACAGAAAGAGGTATTATGGTGACAAATACTCCTGGTGTTCTTTCTGATGCGACAGCTGAGCTGGCGTGGGCTCTTGTTTTTGCAGTTGCAAGAAGAGTCCTTGAAGGAGATAAATTTGTAAGAGAGGGGAAATTTAGAGGATGGTCTCCAACTCTGCTCCTTGGTATGGAACTCTCTGGAAAAACACTTGGCGTCATAGGATGTGGGAGAATAGGCACATCCTTTGCATTAAAAAGTAAAGGATTAGGTATGAAGGTACTTTATTACAACCGCTCCAAAAGATCGGTAGTGGAGGATGCTCTTGGAGCTCAAAAGGTAGATCTGGAGTATCTTCTCAGGAATTCAGATGTTGTTTCTATACATCTCCCGCTTACACCTGAGACTTATCACCTAATTGGTGACACTGAATTTCAGCTTATGAAAGAGAATGCAATTCTTGTCAATACCGCCAGGGGAGCAATTGTTGAAGAGAGGGCTCTTATCGATGCATTAAAAAATAGAAAACTTTTTGGAGCAGGACTGGATGTTTATGAGAGTGAACCGGAGATCTCTCCTGAACTCCTTAAACTGGATAATGTAGTTCTCTTGCCGCACATTGGAAGTGCTACATTTAAAACTCGGATAAAAATGGCTGAACTAGTAATGGAAAATATAAAGGCCTTTTTAGAGGGACGAAGACCACCAACTATCGTTAATCCAGAGGTCCTTGAAAAATGACGCAGATCGAATTTAAAAATGTGTGCAAGAGATTTTCTGAGAAAAGAGTGGCGCTTTACGATGTGAATTTTAAGGTGAAAAAGGGAGATTTTGTGTTCCTAGTGGGTAAGACTGGGGCAGGAAAAACTACAGTTCTCAGACACATTTATATGGAGTTATTCCCCGATGAAGGCGATGTACTGTGGGAAGGTATAAGCACCCGGAAGATGCGGAAATCAGAAATTCTTAAAGTCAGACGGAAAATGGGAATTATATTTCAGGATCTGAAACTTCTTCTAAATAGAACAGTGTCAGAAAATATAGAGTTTGTACTCAGATTATCCGGCGAGAAGGAAGTTAAACCAAGAATCTGGCAGGTTTTACATAATGTAGGGATTGTAGGGGAGGCTCAGGTAATAGCAGGAGAACTATCTCGGGGCGAGCTTCAGCGTCTTGCGGTGGCCAGAGCAATTGTTACAAGTCCTGAAATATTGCTTGCTGATGAACCCTTTGGGAACATAAATAAAGACGATGCAATAGAGATACTGAAGATTCTGATGAATTTTAACAGTTCAGGAAGTACGGTTATTATTGCAACCCATAATGTAGAATTACTGGGAGAGGTAAAGAAGAAAAGGGTAATAGAAATTGACGAGGGCAGAATTATAAATGAGTACTAAATTTTATTTAAATGAACTTGCATACCTATGGAAGAGATCCCGAGTAGAAATCAACTTTTTATTTCTTCTTTTTTTCCTTTCGGGGCTCTTTTTTACCCTCTATCTTTCAGGTTATACATATCTTGCCAATCTTAGATCCAAAGTCTATGAAACTGCATTCTGTAAAGTCTTTCTGCAGGAAGGTGTACCCGATGATTATATCGTGTTTCTAAAAGATTTTTTCGAAAAGGACCCCGATGTGAAGGACGTGAGGTTCGTAGATAAGGAAAGCGCTCTGAAAGAATTTAAATCAAGATTCCCCAGATATGAAGAGCTTTTAAAACTTTTTAAAGAAAACCCGCTACCCATTAATTTTGAATTAAAGTTTAAAAATGAATTACTTAAACGTAGAAGCTTAGAAGAAAAGCTGGAGTTTTTCTCACAGTTCCCTTATGTCGAGACTGTTCAAAGTAATTATGATTTTGTGTTAAGATTGGACCGTATTATTAATACTCTCTTTTTTGTAGCAGTATTTTTATTCGTATTTTTTACTGTAATTTTTATTCCCATATTAAGCTCCATCACAAGGACCATATTGCAAAAGGAATTCCACCTATTTGAACTTATAGAGCTTTTAGGATATGATACCAAAAAGGCTATCTGGACAATCGGTATTGCCGCCTTTGTACCTGCCTTTATAGCCTCGTTGATACTGGCTGGTATTACCCTTATTATAGATTCGGTAGCTCCATTTTCGGGTAAGTTGTTGTACGCTATACCCCTCTTTATACTCTTTATACAACTTCTTGTGCTCGTCGATAGTACAAAGCCATGAAATATCTTATCTTATTGGTGTTATTAACTACCAGCAATATAGAAACTTACCGGAGAAGGCTTGAAAAACTTAAAAAAGATCTGGAAAATAGGAAGAAAACCATCCAGTTATTAGAAAAGAAAAGAAAGAGTGTTACTTCCGAACTTACTTACCTTAATGAGAGAGAAAAAGCAATACTGTCTTTCCTCCGCGCCATCAGAGAAAAGAAGAATATTTTAAGTAGGGATATAAAAGCACTGGATTTGGAAATAGAAAAACTGGAAGTAGAACTCAAAAGAAGAATTGATGCTTTAAAGTTTGGTCTAGTTTTTCTTTATGAAACCCCTCCAAGACATCCTTTTGAGAAAATCTTAGTCATGGACACAAAAGACCTGGAACTTTTATTTGTTACTGATCACATTCTACAGTTTGAAAAGCAGGAACATGCTAAGACACTCAAGGAATATGAAAAATTACAGAAGTTTAAAAGGTTAAAGGAGGACAACCTTGCTTTTGTTATGGAGCTCCAGGACGAAGCTGATATAAAGAAAAAGGAGCTCGTTAAATTAAGAAAAGAAAAAGAAAAATTATTGTATACTTTAGAAAGGAAAAAAGAAAGAGAAGAGCAGAAAATGAAGGAACTCCAAAAGGCCATTCGTGACCTTGAAAGTCTTGTAGCAAGACTTGAAAGAGAGCAGGAGGCAAGAAGAAGGAGGGAGGGCATTCAAGCCAGAAGTCCTACGGGCAAATACCCATGGCCATGCAGAGGGAAAGTTATAAGAAGATTTGGGACGATTATTAATCCCAAGTATAAGACCAAAATAATAAATCCTGGTATAGACATTGAGACAACTCCAAATACTCCCGTGATTTCCATTGACCGAGGAAAAGTTATCTATGCCAGTAGTCTCACAGGTTGGGGCAAAACAGTAATAATAGACCATGGGGGATTCCTGTCTGTGTACTCTCACCTGGGTAGAATTTCTGTGAATCTGCAGCAGAGGGTTAAACAGGGTGATATTATCGGATATTCGGGAGATTATGATTCTTATTTTGGAACTGTAGTACATTTTGAACTGAGAAACAGAGGAAAAGCCATAGATCCTTTAAAATATTTAAAATAGGAGGTTTGAGATGAGGGAGAGGATTGAAAATACACTCATGGAACTTATAAAATTTAAGTCTACTGCAAACAATATTAAAGAGCTTAAGGGTGTAGTGGATTATGTTGAGGATAATTTGAGACTTACCGGTTTGACACTGAGAAGATTCGAGAAAAATTACAAACCTTCTCTTCTGGTTACAACCCGGGATACATTAAAACCCAAAATTCTTTTTGTAGGGCATCTGGATGTTGTGGATGCAAAGGACGAGGATTTTGTACCGAGACTTGAAGGAAACAGGATTTATGGACGGGGATCCATTGATATGAAGGGATCTTGTGCGGTAATGATGGAACTTGCTAAGGAGCTTGCAGCAGAAAAATACAGGGGAGATGTTGGTTTTTTGTTTACAACCGATGAAGAAGTAGGGAGTAAAGATGGTGTCCAATATCTGGTAGAGGATGTGGGTGTAGGTGGAGAGTTTGTGATAATCCCAGATGGTGGGCATGGCTTTCAATTGATTGTGGAGGGAAAGGGAGTTTTACATCTAAAAATTGTGGCTAAGGGAAGATCGGTTCATGGGTCCAGAGTATTTGAGGGAGAAAATGCACTGGACAAACTTTTTAATATATATAATGAATTACTTACCAGATTTCCTAAAGAGCCTTGCGGTGATCCTGAACACTGGCACAATACTATAAATCTTGGCAAAGTTGTTGGAGGTGATTCTGTTAACCGTGTTCCGGATTATGCAGAAATGTATCTGGATATCCGTTTCGTACCACCCTATAAAGTTTCGGATATAGAAAGTATGGTAAAGGAGACTATTTCTAAATATCCTCGTGTTGATTATGAGGTCCTTTCTTCGGGTGAGCCTGTTTTCACAGATCGCAATAGTCCTTTCATATTGAGATTCAAAAAAATAGCAGAGGAAGTTTTAAAGAAAAAAGTAAATTTCGCAAGAGAACATGGAGCAACAGATGGAAGGTTTTTCTCTGTCAAGGGTATGCAGGTATTGATAACAGCACCATATGGTGAGAACGTACACGGTGATAACGAATGGGTAGATGTAGTCTCACTGGTTCAACTTTTTGAGATTTTCAGAAGGTTTGTCCAGAAGGAACAGTAAGAAACCGGGAACACTAATAACAATGGAAGCTATGTAGTATAGCAGAGATAGAAGAAGTGCGCTTTCCGTAGAAATGAATGACTTGAAAAAGTACACAAACCCCCCCTCTCTCAGACCAAGTCCTGCGATGGTTACTGGTATCATAGCCAGAAAATTTATAAGAGGGACATAAAATAAACCCCTTAATACCGGTACCGGTGCTATAATAGCATGACTTATAATTATCGCAGATATTGCAAATGTCGCTTGAATGGATAAGGATAGAGGCAGAATTTTTAAAAGGAGGGGTATGGAACCTCTATAAAAGTACATGGAGTTGATGAATTTTTTGATGGGTAATAAGACTTTAGTATCCGGCAGTTTTTTATTTATTAGTTCGTTAACCTGCCTGAAGAAAATTAGAATATTAAAAAGGAATACAATTAAGAGAGTTATTCCTATTAAATTTCTATACTTTATCAACTCTTCCGGTAGGATGAAGAATCCGAGTAATATATATATTAATATCCCGTAAAAACCTGAAAGCCGATCTATAACTGTAGCCGCAAACACTTCGCTTTTTGTACCATACCTTGAAGCGTATAAAGCTCTTACCACATCGAGTCCCCCTGAGGGTAAAAAGATGCCCATAAAAAGAGAAATCAGATAGAATTTCACTGCCACAATCAGAGGAATTTGAATGGATTTTTCTTTCAAAATAATCATCCATCTTACAGAGGATAAGAGAATTGCAATAAAGTATAATAATATGGAGAGGAGATAGTATTCTACACGTACATGAGTTAAGGCTGTATACATTTCATTCAGATTAGCTCTGGAAAGCAAAATGTAAAGTAAAACTACGCTTACCAGTATTTTTATGAAATTAAAGACCTTATTTTTCATTTTCCTTTCAGATAAGGTATAGATTTTAAAATACTTTCTGTTATTTTGCCAATTTTAAGTCTGGTGATGTCATCCCAGTTAGCTTCTAGAAGATATAAAAGTTCTTTTTTAACACCCTGGGTGATTTTTATAGCATCCAGCTTGTTTTTTAGACACGCTTTACAGATTACTCCCCCTTTACTCCATGAAAAAAATTGAGCTTCTTTATTTCCACATATGACACACTTATCAAGTTCAGGGAATGTCCCCTCTTTTTTAAGGACTTTAAAAACAAAGACATTGAATATAAGCGGGTTAATTTCAAAGGAGGTCTCAATAAAGTCCAGTACAGACTCTACAAGATAAAATATTTCTTTACCACCTTCATAAGGAAGAAATTGGAGGACAAAACTTACAATTTCAGAACATAGTAAGTATTTATCATAAGAGGAAGCGATGCCGTCTCTCCTTCTTACAAGGTTACCTTCTTTTAAAATTTGAAGTTCTCGATCTCTTTTGAAATAATATACAATATTTATAGTACCGAACATGTTGCAAAGATTTCTGAGGGGTGATTTCGGTCGTCTAGCCCCTTTTGCGATGACTTTAATAAGGCCTCGTCTTTCAGTCAAAATGGTACAGATATAAGAAGATTCCATAAATTCCAGGGATTGAAGAACCAGTCCTTTTGATTTTTCTAGCATTTTAGAGTTCTCCCTTCAGTGTCAATTGAATTTTGAAAGTTTTGAAATTTTCACTAACTAACCCAGCAGCAAGTCGAGTCTTATATATTTTAGTGTTATAAAATACACCAGCTAGAGTTTCGTCAGAACTTATAAACTCACTGTGATAACCTATACCTGTATATCCTAGAGAAATTAAGCTGCTGTAATTTCTTGAAATACTATATAAAACAGATAATTTATCGAAATTTAAACATAGGGAAGAAAAATTGCTGCTATACTCTACATCCTGATAATATGTAAAAACAAGCATGTTGTTTCTCATCTCAACCTTTATGGGGGATTTAAATAATGTGGTATTGTCCTTTAAAGTTATGCTCAGGAGTACATTGAGGTTACTCCCTACCTTGGTTTTAAGTCCTAAGGCAGTTTTTCGGGATTGCCCTATCTCCTGGCGATAAATAAAATAGAGATTCTTAGAAAGCATTTTAGAAAATTTGATCCTGTATTCTTTATAATCCTGTTCATGTAATAATGTAAAACTCAGAAGAACATCTTCTGTATATGTCCATATTTTAAACTTTTCATTAAAGGTAGAATCATATTCTGCTGCAGTCACCAAGTGTATTTTCCCTCTTTTTCCCATAAACTGGAGTATGTAGAGTGGTAGTTTGCCTTTCTCCATTCTCGTGGTTATTTGCAGGCGATTTTCAAAAAAAGGAGTTTTAAATTTTATGATTTGACTTTCTTTAGAAAGCCCTCCCTCCAAAAGCGGAAAATTAAAATAAAAACTGAGATTATTACCGGTTAAGTATCTATTCAACGATTTACTTTTCCAGGAATATCGCGTTTCAAAAATACCAGCCTGAATACGAGTATTCCCTGCAATGAAGGAAATGCCTCTATAGAATTTTGCTTTCATAAAAATATTACCGTATTTAAATCTTCCATAGCCGGTTATATCTCCGTCTTTATAATAGATTGTATAATTTCCCTTTATACGTCTCCTCTGTTTGAACTCCAGAAAGGGGATAAGACTCTGAAGTTTATAATGTTCCAGGGGAACCCTCCTAATAAAATCTTCTTTGTTTTCGAATTCTTTTTTCTCCCGTTCTTTAATAATCAGGTAAGCGTCTTCCTCCTCTATAAAGGGAAACTCCAGCAACTCTTCAAGATTTACATCATTTATGAAAATTGTTTTTACATATAATGGACAATCCGTCTCAGAGTCCACTTGTGAATTTATTGAAAAAATAAAACAGGCCAATAATAGTTTTAGCATCCTCGAATTCCCCACGCTTTAACATTCGATACACCCGAACCTGTGGAAGTTTTACCACTTCAATGTCCTCTCCCTTGTCTCGAGGTAGACTTTCGGGAATTAAATTTTGAGCTATGAAAATGTGTATTTTTTCAGTGGAGTAACCGGGAGTTAAATAAAATTCTCCTATTTTATGTAAATCCAGCGCTCTATATC
Organism: Candidatus Hydrothermota bacterium; assembly: GCA_003644895.1. Classification (GTDB taxonomy): domain Bacteria; phylum Hydrothermota; class Hydrothermia; order UBA1063; family UBA1063; genus B29-G16. The sequence continues at coordinate 12,928 of QNDO01000006.1, forward strand.
CTATCTCTTCTTTTAATTCCCTTTCAGCTGTTTCCTCTATATTTTCACCTGGTTCAAGCTTACCAGCTGGAATTTCCAATAATTTTTTACCCGCTGGATGTCTGTATTGTTTTACAAATATAATGGTGTCATCCAATACTGGAACTACTGCGCACGCACCGATAAATTCCACTACTTCCCTTGTCACTTCTTCATGGTCTGGCAGCTGAATTTTGTCCACTCTCAAATTCAATATTTTACCCTTATACATATATTTGCTTTCCACTACTTTCATAAATTTCTCCTATTTTCAAACTTATAGCATCATGCACCAAAAGTCCCCTATCATTTAAAATTACTCTCCCTTCTTTCAGAATTATATATTCTCCAAGTTCCTCTTTAATTTTTTTCTAATTCTTTCGCCCTTTACTTCAATGCCCCATTTAGTTCTGGTTTTGAGAAAAATCTCTTCCAGCAGCCATTCTTCTGGACTCAATGTTTCATATTCTCTTTCCATTTTTGCATATTTTACCATACTTCTAGTATTTTTATATCTCAGAAGATCTTTACCATTTAGGTAATATCCAGAAGCTGAGGGACCAAGACCAATATAAAAATTGTGCATCCAGTATTTTAAGTTATGCAGTGATTCAAAACCTGGTTTTGCGTAGTTAGAAATTTCGTATCTAAGATACCCTGAGTTTTCCAGTAATGTTTTATTTAGAGTGAACATGGAGGCCAATACCTGCTCATCGTTGAGTCTCAGATCCTTTATAGCGCCTTTTTCATAAGAGAGGCTATAGGTAGAAATATGTTCTGGTGCAAGCTGAATAACTTGCTCTAAAGTGTAGCCCAGGCTTTTTAGACTTTGTCCCTTAAAGCCAAACATTATATCTAGGTTAATGTTTTTAAATCCGGCTTCTCTTAATTTATAATAAGCCTTGTGTATATCCTTCACCCCATGAGATCTTCCAAGAAATCTTAATTCTTCTTCTATAAAACTTTGGGCTCCTATACTTATCCTGTTAATGCCAAGATCCTTAAAAAGCACAATGTGGTCATCTGTTAGGCTTTCGGGATTCACTTCCACTGTAAATTCTTTCAGGGATTCGATAGCAAGTTCTTCCATAATTATTTTAATTATATCTTCAAAGACTTTAGGGGGAATTGATGTGGGAGTCCCGCCTCCCACAAAAAATGTGTCGAAGGTGAATCCAAATTGTTTAAAAAACTTTAGTTCTCTTCTAAGCCCCTTGACGTAGAGATTATATAATTCCTCTGCTGGAGTTACTGAGAAGAAAGTACAGTAGTTACATTTTTGATTGCAGAAGGGAATGTGAAGATAGAGTCCGAGGGGTTTTCTCATATCATTTCTCCAATATTGATATAAAGTCTTCCCTTTTCACCGGCTAGCAGGTGTCTTAAGTTAAATCCCCAATCGATTCTCAGTGTACCAAAAGAGGAAAAAAACCTTATTCCAATTCCTCCACCTATGTAGTAGTCTTTTCCTCCTATCCATAAATTATCTATAAAAATACTAAAACCTGCATGCTTCAAGACTTTCTTACGTATTTCCATATTATAAAGAAGAAACTGATCCGTCCTTATAAAGTCTCTGGAAAATCCTCTCAGACTCCCATCACCCCCGAGAGAGAATTTTTCTTCAAGGGGAGTGTCGAGGGTCTTGCCGTAAGGGGAAATAACGCCTATTTTTAGCCTTTGAGCAAGTATATATCCTCCTTTTGTGAGGGGAATAAAGTTTGTAAAGGAAATGACTCCTCTTCGATAGTCAAAGTTCCCTTTCAAGATTCCTCCCGCATTTTCTAAGAGAAGCGTAAGCAGAATCCCCTTGGAAGGATAAAATATATTGTTCCTTTTGTCCATCATCAAAGAGTAAAGAATTGAATTGGTAATTCCTTTTTCCTGAGTGCTCATTGAAAGTTTTTTCCACTTCAGGGCTACAGAACTGTTTAGATATGGTGTAAAATCTCTGGAAAGTACCATTTCTATTCCATAAAATTCCAGCGTATCTTGGTAATTCCTCTCATAAAAAGGATGCATCTTCATGGTAAAGGGGGAACCTAGAAAGTAAGGCTCATTGTAACTAATATTAATGTCTCTCTTCTTAGGGCTGGTGAATTCTCTGATAAAACTCCATTGTAGCTCAAGTTTTTGGGCATTGTCAAACAAATTTCTGTGACCTATGGTAAAACCTCCCATAAAATCGAGAGGAGAATGATATCCCAGTTTTAGTCTAAAATAACGCGGCTTTTTTTCTGTTACAATGAAGACTAAAACAGCCTCTGAGTCGCATACCATATCAAGTTTAAAATTGACGCTGGAGTAAAGCCCTGTTCTGTATATGTTTTTTTCTGAAAGTATGATTTTTTTAAAATTATAGTATTCACCGGGTTTGATTTTAATCTCTCTTGCTATAATTTTTTTCCGGGAGTGTTTATTCCCCACAATCCTGATGTCTCTTACCCTGACTCTTTTCCCTGCTTTAATTGTATAGTAAAGGGTCACTGCAGTATCCGCTCTTTCGATCTTTCTTTCAATGGTGACTTCAGGATATCCCAGATTGTTCAGTAATTCTACAAGTTTGGCTTCCTTTGTATCCAGGATGTCTTCATCGTAGGGTAGTGGAAGTTTTAATTTGAAATATTTTTTGAGCCACAGGGTATCAAGATCGGACTGGAAGACCAAGTTTTTTAAGTAATAACGAGGACCTTCTTTTATGGTAATATAAATATTCACGAAACCATTGGTTCTTTCCAGTTTTTCTTCGAATATTTTTGCGTCAAAAAAACCTTCCCTTTGATATGCTTCGATTATCTTTCTCTTTCGTATGTTATACAGCGCTAAGTTGAATTCGTCTCCCTTTTTTAAATTAATCAGGGAAATAATATAATCTTTCTTAAGATGTTTATTACCTTTAATTTCAATTCTCCCCACCCTCAACTGGAGGGTGAGGAGAAATAATATGATAATTGATTTCATTTAATGCAATTCTTCAAATCTATCTTTCAATTTTTTCAGCACATCAGGAAGTGTTGTATACTCCATTTCTTTTAAGCCAAGTCTGTGAGGTTCAAAAGGTCCCATACTTCTGATATAATCAGCTATCTTGTTGGCATTTCTCTTAGCTTCATCGAAGGCAGGATCATCAAAGAGATCTCTCGGACCAATTAATTTCCCATTAGCAATTTGAAAACCTGCTGCAATTACTCTGGGTGGGCCATCAAATCTTGAAGGATTTGCCTCATGAAAAGCCACAGGCATCAGAGGGCCGAAATGTGAACCCCTCATCCATCCAGCTACAAGATGAGGATATGCAAAGGGTTCGAGGATTTCACCAACTGCAGGAAATCCACTTTGAGCCCTCACTATAAGAACAGGGTCATCTTTGCCCACATATCTTCCAGCCATCATAGACAATCTCTGAGTGGATGAGACAGCGGCTATTTCTTTGTCAGTTTTTCGGTACACTGCTTTAATTATATAATGTTCAGTGGCTCCAATAAGGATTAATATATCATATAATTCTTCAGGCATTGAGAATTTTATTCTTTTATGTTCATAAACATCAAGGACTTCAAAAATAAAACCATCGTGCATCTTTGGATCAATTACAAGACCAGGAGTATTGAATGGATCAGCGAATATTTTGTATAAGGGAAGATTCCATGCACCCGGTGATGTTTTGTCAGCCATGAAAATAATTACAGGTTCACTGGGCCTTTCTTCAAATTCCATCTCGGCTGTTCCTGGACCCAGACCTTTGATATTTCCACTGAAAGCATCGGAGAGGAGATCCTGTCCTGCTCCATATAGTTTAAGCCTTTTGGCTTCCTCGGTTGCTTCCACAAATGTATCCCATGCAAGTCTATGGATTTCCCCATTTTCTACACCCTTTGTATGGGTCATTATAAGCTGAAGATCATCCCCCACTCTTGTAACATGGTAATCCAAAATTATGCCTTTATCTCTTGCTTTGCGGAGGCTATCTTCAGCGACTTCCAATAGCCTTGGGTGTACTGAAGAATGTCCTACATATCCGCCAATATCGGCCTTAATAACGGACAATGTTACCTTCATATTTTACCTCCTTTTTTAAATCATCAAGAAGCTTTTCTATATCGAGATCTTCACGCTTCTTGATTTCAAAGACGATAACATTTACACCATATATTTCAAATCTAACCAGTAGGGGATTGAAATCCTTCACCAGATTAATCAAATTTTCCAGATTCAACTCTTCGATGGGGGACACAATACCCAGTAAAAAGCTGTTACGATACTCTGAGATGCCTATTTTTGTTTTATTTTTAAAATAGGCTCTGAGAAGTGTATGGACAAAGAGAATGTCATCACGGAGGCGTTCAAAGGATAGACTGGCTCTGTAAAAATCATCCATTGAAAAAAAGTAATAGCGTATAAGCTTTTCGGTAACTCCTCTACCGGTTAGTTGTGCCATTAATTTTTCCAGTTTCCTTCTGTCTAAGACTCTCATGCCCTCGTCAAAATCTCTAAAGTCACCTAAAGATTCTTTAAGTATGTTTTTGAGCTTATCGTAAATTTCCATTTCATCCCTGAATTTATCAAGCATTGCTCGGACCATAAATAGCATGATATATATCTCTTTTACTTTTGTAGGGGCCTTATAGGTAATAAGATAAAATCCTTTAATTCTGGCAAAATTATCTACAAGTTTATCATAGACATTAGGATCCTTAGTAGCGATAGTTATTCTAAAGGATACTGAGTTGCGACTTACATCTACAGGTAGGATATAAACCTGAGTCACCCCGCTTGAGTTACAGTCATCAATAATCCGAGGAATAATCATTCTACCAAGGATCTCGGCCCCTACCTTTACGTTGAGAGGGGATCTAAATTTTTTAACCACGAGAGTTCTTTTGAGATGTGCTTCCAGAAGTTCAAGGTCTTCCTTTCTAAGGGGTTTATCCTTGGCGTCTGTGAATTCAATTCGTATAACCGTTATCCCGTCCGGGGTAATAAACTGTTTATCGTACTTTCTTTTAAAATCTGGCAGGAAGTCCCGAAGGGAATCGAATACATCATCTATGGAGAGCTCGCGTTCAAACCCCGCAACCGTTATGGCAGAAAGTTTTTCTTTTGTGGTTTTAATGTTGTCTACTGTAACCTCGATCCCCATACCTCTTTCTCTCAATCTCTTTATAAAACGGTAATTGGTGGCTATTATTTTTGCGAGATCTTCAGGTCTTCTTTCCTTCAGATAAGCTTCCGAACGTGATATTATAAAAATTTCCAGTTCTCCTCCTGGAGCGAAAACGGCCTTTTGTTCTTCCGGGGATAAAATTTTTTTTAGTTCTTTTTTGACCATTTCAAGAATTTCAATTTTTTCTACACCAAGGGAGAGAACCTTTTTTATGGAATGTCCACCCTTTGCAAAGGATTTGATTAAACTTTTGAGTTTTCTCACTGTTTTTTCCAGATCTTCCCTATTAATTTTCTCTTTTATAAAAATTTTAGAGAGTAAGCATGCATTTTTTTCATCTTCCGACATTATACCATAAATGAAGCTTATATTAAGACCTTTCTCGTGAACTATACCCGTGACCGTATCAACCAATCCAGGCCAATCAGCGGCAGCAACGACAAGGGTTATTAAATAACCGTCTCGCCATTCCTTCATGGATGCTAAAACCTGAGGTTTGGAAGTGGAATGCAACTTTTTAAAAACATCGTCTATTAATGCCTTATCTTCTTTCTCGAAATCAAGGAGGGGTTTTATCATTGCGATAATCTTAAAGCTTTCCCTTTTTTAAGTCAATAACTTGTGTGTCTTGAAAGGTAGTTGTAAAATTTTTAGAAAGGAGGATAGTATGAAAAAAAGTTTAATGACCGATAAAGCACCTCAACCTGTAGGACCTTATAGTCAAGCTATATCTTTTAAAGAGTTAATTTTTATTTCTGGTCAGATAGGCATTGATGTGAAAACGGGTAAACTTGTGGATGGCATAGAAAATCAGACCCAAAAGGTTATGGAGAATATAAAAAATATCCTGGAGGAAGCTGGTCTAAATTTTGGCAATGTCTTGAAAACTACGATTTTTTTGACAAATATGGCAGATTTTCCCAAAGTCAATGAAATATATTCCTCATATTTGAAGGAGCCGTATCCTGCGAGAAGCACCATTGAAGTAAAATCATTACCCAAGGGAGCCTTAATTGAGGTAGAAGTTATTGCTGGGAGGTGGTAAATGTACAGAATACTCGCGATAAATCCTGGCGGTGGTTCCACGAAGGTGGCGCTTTTTGAGGATGAGGAATTGATAAAAAAAGAGGAGATAAGGCACACACCTGAAGAACTTGCAAAATTTGCTAGAATTATTGATCAAGTGGATTTTAGGAGGAAAGCAATTCTAGATTTTATTGAAAGGGAGAAGGTGGATATTTCCTCAATATCTGCCGTAGTGGGAAGAGGCGGTGCTTTCAAACCTTTAAAAAGTGGTGTTTATCTGGTGGATGAAGAGGTCATAAAGGATGTCCTGGAAGGAAAAGTACAGGCTGACCATCCTTCGAATCTAGGTGTAATTCTTGCAAGAGAAATCGCAGAAAAAGCTGGATGTAATGCATATTTTGTTGATCCTGTATCTGTAGATGAATTTTATGAGATCTCAAGATTATCAGGAATTAGAGAACTTGAGCGTAAGAGCCTGTCACATGCCCTTAATACAAAATATGTCGCCAGAAAACTTGCAGAAAGGGTGGGTCGTAAATACGAAGAGATGAACCTCATAGTTGCTCATCTGGGAACAGGTATTTCCATATCCCCGCATAAAAAAGGAAAGATGTTCGATGTAAACAATGCTAACGATGGAGGACCCTTTTCCCCTCAGAGGGCGGGAACTCTCCCTACAACAGGTTTAATCAAACTCTGTTTTTCAGGGAAGTATGACAAAGTTTCTCTTTTGAGGAAAGTTACAAGGGAAGCCGGCCTCTTGGATTATTTGGGTACAGATGATTTAAGAGAAGTTATAGAGAGGATAGAGCAGGGTGATGAGGAGGCGAGGCTTGTCTATGATGCTATGGTTTATCAGATAGCAAAAGAAATAGGTTCAATGGCAGCAGCCTTGAAAGGGGAGGTAGATTACATTATCCTCACAGGGGGCATGGCAAGGTCTGAGAAATTTGTCAAGGACGTGGAGGAGTATATTAAATGGATTGCTCCGGTTTATGTTATACCCGGAGAAAACGAGATGGAGGCACTTGCTTATGGTGTCTTGCTTGTGTTAAGAGGAGAATTGGAATCTAAAAAGTATGGAGGTTAAGAGATGAAAGATCCAAGAGTTGAAAAAATGGCAAAAGTCTTGGTGGATTATTCCCTTGAGATCAAAAAGGGTGACCTTTTTTACATCAGAGGGTCACAGCTAGCAGCTCCTCTGATAAAAGAGGTTTATAAAGAAGCGTTGTTGAGAGGTGCGCACCCTGTGGTAAGGACAGGGATAGAGGGAACTGCTTACTTATTTTACAAGTACGCAACTGAAGAGCAGCTGAGATATATAAGTGAAATAGAAAAACTTGAGGTAGAAAAGATCGACGCCTTTCTTGGTATTGGCGGAAGTTATAACAAAAAGAGCTTGCAGAATGTTGATCCGCAAAAGATGCGTATATCCCAAGAGGCAAGAATAGAACTTCAGAAGAAGTTTATGGAGAGAGCTGCTCGTGGAGAATTACGCTGGTGTGGAACTCAATTCCCTACACATGCAGATGCACAGGATGCTGGTATGTCGCTTGAAGAATACGAAGATTTTATCTTTGGTGCAGCACATGTAGATAAAATTGACCCTGTGGGATTCTGGAAAGAAATGGAAAAGAAACAAGATAAAATCGTTAAGTTCCTTGAAACCAAAAAAGAGTTCAGGATTGTCGCTCCGGATACAGATCTTATTCTGAGAACTGATGGTAGAAAATGGATAAACGCATGTGGTAAAAAGAATTTCCCGGACGGCGAAGTTTTTACAAGCCCTCTGGAGGATTCAGTTAGCGGACATATAAGATTTACGTATCCCGGATTTTATTGCGGTCGAGAAGTTCCCGACATTTACCTAGAATTTGAAAATGGTGTGGTCAAGAAAGCAAGCGCTTCAAAGGATGAGGATTTCCTTCATGCTATGCTTTCCACCGATGAAGGTGCAAAAAGGCTGGGAGAATTTGCCTTTGGAACCAATTATGGTATCAAGATCTTCACAAAAAATACGCTCTTCGATGAGAAGATCGGTGGAACCATCCATCTTGCCCTGGGAGCTTCCATTCCGGAGACGGGTGGAAAGAATATTTCGGCAATCCACTGGGATATTGTCCTTGATATGAGAAAAGGCGGCGAAGTCTATGCAGATGGGGAGCTAATATATAAAGATGGTAAATTTTTGATAGAGTTATGAAATGAAGGGATTTGTGCTTCCTGAGTATAATGGTAGAAGTATTACAAATATTCCAGGTACTGTGTTGAGACTTTTTGGCATACAGAATAATCTGGAACCCCTTGCGGCTCCCATTTTAAATAAACTTAGAGGAGAATATTCCAGTATCATATTTCTTATAATAGATGGCGTTGGGTTTTACAGATACAGAGAATTAAAAGAACAAGGTGTTATTCCTAACCTTGCGGGATTCAATGAGGAATATCTCACTTCAGTTTTCCCCTCCACAACCACCGCTGCTCTCACCAGTCTGAGTACCGGTGTTCCTCCAGCAAAGCATGGCATGCTAGGTTTTAAGCTCTTCTTAAAAGACTTTGGTGTGACCACTAATATGATCAGTTTCAGACCCTGGAAAATTCAGGTTTCTCTGGTAGAAAATGGCCTGGACCCGGATGAGTTCGTAAAAGAGAGGAGAGTATATTCTTATCTTGAGGAAGGCTATGTGAAATCTTACATTCTTATCAGGAGCTTTTACAGAAATACACCACTTTCCAGAGTGATATATGGGAGTTATGAAACATATGGAATAATAAATTCCGTGGATTTATTTACAACGATTTTAAAGATTCACAAAAAGGACAAACAGAAAAAATTTATAGTTGCTTATTGGGGAGATACCGATACACTGGCCCACAGGTATGGAGAAAGGTCCTTAGAATTTGGGCTTGAATTAAGAAATTTAGACTTCCTTCTGGGGGAAACATTAAAAAAACTTCAAGGTGAAAATGTATTGTTTCTCATAACCGCAGACCATGGGCACCTAGATACCGTACCGGCGCAGGCTATCGATTTGTCAGAAGATAAATTTCTACAGGAAGAGATGGTGTTGCCTCCGGGAGGAGAACATCGAGTGGTTTACCTTGCTGTCAGGAACCCTGAGAAAGTTGTAAAATATCTTAAGGAAAAGTATGGTGACTTAGCAGAAGTTGCGC
>QNDO01000007.1 GCA_003644895.1 Candidatus Hydrothermota bacterium
ATCACAAGTTTTAACTTCACCTTTATCAATTTTATTAAATATAAGAATAAACGGAATTTCCATTTCTTGAAGCTCTTTTATGATATCTTTCTCATATCTAGTTAAGCCTTTTTCATCTGTTACGAGAAGTGCAATATCCGTTCTAAAAAGTATCTTCCTGGTTGCCTTTACTCTCATCTGACCAAGCTCACCAACATCGTCTAGACCTGCTGTGTCGTAAAAAGTCACAGGTCCGAGGGGAAGGAGTTCATAATGTTTATCCACCGGATCTGTAGTGGTTCCCGGATATTCTGAAACAATTGCTATATTCTGCCCTGTAATGGCATTAATTAGAGAAGATTTACCCACATTTCTTCTTCCGAGAAGTGTAATGACTAGCCTTTCCCCTCTTGGTGCCTTAGGCATACAACCTCCTTGGTGAATAACCTTTTGAATCAGAAGGAATATAACCTGCCTTCTCAATTATTCCTTTAATATAATTAATCTCGTCTATTACACACTGACAGCTTTCGTTTTTTCCAGGATAGATGTTATAAAGCAGCCTCACTCTTTTAGGTGTGAGAGAAGGCATAATAACATTTGCACCTGCTTTGAGTCCTTTCTCTCTTGCATCAGAATGAAGAGAAGCCAGTGCACTTGTGGCAGGAATATTGGAATACGGATTCATTATTCTTAATAGAGCAATTACTCTTATGGATAGATTCACATCTCCATGAGGATAATCTCTGAGAGGAGTTTCTGGATGAGGTATAAAAGGCCCTGTGGCAATCATATCAAGATCAAGTTCTGCTAGTCGTCTCAGGTCGTTGGTAAGAGAATCAAGATCTTGCCCAGGCAATCCAACTATTATTCCAGAACCAACTTCATAATCTAGCTCTTTGAGCCACTCTAGTCTCTGCAATCTGTCTTCGAGCTTCTTCCCCGGACGCATTTTTTTGTAAAGTTCTTCATCAAATGTTTCTATTTTTAAAAGATACCTTTCAGCTCCTTTTTCACGCCAATAAGCATACTCATCATAAGTCCTTTCACCAAGAGAGAGGGTAATTACCACATCCAGTCTCTTCTTAATTTCCTCAATCAATTTACCAATAAACTCTTTGTTATACGAAAGATCGTCACCTGATTGCAGAACAATAGTTTTGATATTGTTCATTCCTGCCAGCTCAACACCTTCCAGAATTTCTTCCATTGTGAGCTGATATCTTTTCAGTTTTCTATTACTCTTTCTTAGTCCACAATAAAGACAATCTTCTCGACACATGTTGGAAAATTCGATGATACCCCTAATATACACATCCTTACCAAAGATCTGTAATCTCACCTTATCAGCTTCGTGAAAAAGAGTATTATCATCTTTGCCTGATAGAAATTCTTTAATTTCTTTTAAATTCATCATATTCATCTTCTGTAAATCCTAGCTTATACATTCTTTTTGCCGAGAGTAGCTTTTCAACCTGCTCGTCACTCATAATCTTGTCTTCAATTAAAATTTCCTTTATACCCTTTCTTTGCTTCATTGCTTTCTTTACAATCTCCTCGACTTTTTTATACCCCAAAATAGGCACAAGGACTGTTGCAATGGTCTTACTTTTTATAACATATTCCAGGCATTTCTCCGAATCAGGCTCTATAAATTCTACACATTTAGTTCTCAAAATTTTGGTTGTATTGATGAGAATTTCCAAGGATTCCAATAAGCTATGAGCTGATAGGGGAATGAATTGATTCAGTTCCAGTTGACCGAGCGAGGCGACTAGAGTAATTACATTGTCGTTGCCTATAACTTTTAATGCAACTTGCTGCACTGCTTCAAGGATAACCGGATTCACTTTCCCGGGCATTATAGAAGACCCAGGTTGAACTGGAGGGATTTTTATTTCAGCTATTCCTCCATGTGGTCCACTTCCTAAAAGTCTTAAATCTCCTGCAATTTTAAACAGATTGGCTGCATAGGCCTTCAACATTCCTGAAACTTCAACAAAAATATCCATGTTTTGCGTTGCATCAACAAGATTCTCCGCTCTTGCAATATTTAAGCCCGTCAGCTCTCTCAATTTTTCGGTAACTTTAAAAATATATTTTCGGGGAGCTCCAAGCCCGGTTCCTACTGCAGTCCCACCCAAGTTGATTATTTTAATCCTTTCTCTTGCCTTGAAAATTCTCCATCTATCTCTGGCAATGGCTTCTGCATATGCACCAAATTCCATCCCGAGAGTTATGGGAACTGCGTCCTGGAGTTCTGTTCTCCCTAATTTCACAACATTCTTAAATTCCTGCTCTTTAATCTGGAATGCCTCCTGAAGTTTAGCCACCTCTTCCTCGAGTCTTTTCAAAAGATTCAATGTGGCAATTTTAAGAGCTGTAGGATACACATCATTGGTAGATTGATGCATGTTCACCTGGTGGAGTGGATGCACTATCTCATAATTTCCCTTTTCTCCACCCAGAATCTCAATTGCTCTATTGGCTATTACCTCATTGAAATTCATATTGGTGGATGTCCCGGCACCGCCTTGGAGCGGATCAACTTTGATCTGTGTATGTAATTCACCGTTTATTAGATCATTACAGGCCTGCACTATAGCCTTGCCTATTTTTTCTTCCATATAACCCAGTTCTGTATTCACAAGTGCACATGCTTTTTTAACCTGGGCAAAGGCTTTTATAAACTCAGGATGCAGTCTATACCCTGATATGGGGAAATTCTCAATGGCTCTTTGTGTATGTATGCCATAGTATGCATTATCTGGTATTTCCTTCTCGCCAAGTCCATCTTTTTCAATTCTCATAGAGAAGCTCCTTCAATTTAGGTTTGATTTTTTCAATATCTTTTTTGAGATTCTCGGGCTTTTCACAGAAGAGAGCAAATCTCTCATCGAGAGAGAATGAAACTGGTGGGAAAAGCAGAATTGGTCGAATCCCGCAGTAAAAGGACCATCTGCGCCCCATCTTCTCGGAGATCCAGATACCACCTGTATCATATCTATTCTTGATTTCTTCGAGAAATTTCACTAATTTTTCAGAAGTACAGGTCTCTTTCTCCATTTTCAATCCTTCTGTAATATTCCATTAATTTAGGATACACATGGGGCATGGTCTGTTTGACTTCCTGGAGTTCTCTCTTTATCAGCATCTGACCTATCTCTTGAGTTTCTGATGAAGCGAAGTCCAGTAACCACTCTTTGAAAGTTAAAATCGCGTTAAGCTTGCAGAGTCTACCCTCTTTACCTGTACGCAATAGATCCATTATACATTTTCCAGTCCTACCACACCTGTAGCCAGCTGTACAAAAGGACGTAATATAGCCCATTTTTGCAAGGTCTCGTATCAATTCGTCAAGACTTCTTTGATCGCCAATCATGAATTGCTGCCTTTCAAGTTCTTGCTCATGATATCTATCGCTATAGGCTCCTATGCCTATCTTAGTCGATGCATCCGTTTGGGTTACACCATAATGAATTACTCTGTCTCTGACTTCCTTGGACTCTCTTGCTGTAAGTATTAACCCTGTATAAGGAACAGCCAATCTCAGTACGAGTATCAGCTTTTCAAAATCCTGATTGCTGACTTTATATTTTGTTTCCTGAACAAAAGGAGTATTAGCAGCAGGTTCAAGTCTCGGAAAAGAGATGGTGTGTGGTCCTATACCAAACTTTTTTTCAAGTTCTATTGAATGATAAAGTAACCCCATCACCTCAAATCGCCAATCGTAGAGCCCAAAAAGCGCCCCTATTCCCACATCGTCCACTCCTGCTTCAAGAGCTCTATGCATGCAATAAAGTCTCCACTGATAGTTTCCCTTTATAGTACCCTGTGGGTGTAACTTATTATAGGTGTCGTGATGATAGGTTTCCTGAAAAACCTGATAGGTTCCTATGCCCACTTCTTTGAGTATTTTGAGTTCATCTATTTGAAGAGGAGGAGCGTTAACATTGGCTCTCCTTATTTGGCCATAACCCTCTCTAACCGGCACCTTAACATCATAAATTATCTCCAGACTTCTCGCCATATACTCCACATCCATCACCGGATGTTCACCATATACCACTATCAACCTTTTGTGTCCTATTTCACCTGCAAGAACCTCCGTCTCCCTTCTGATTTCTTCTTCAGTTAATACCTTCCTTTTTATAACATGATTATCCTTGCGGAATCCACAGTAAAGACAGTTATTCACGCAGTAATTACCCAGATATAAGGGTGCAAATGTGACAATTCTATTGTCATAGACCTTTAGTTTTACCTTTAACGCTACCTCTTTCATTTCCTCAATAAGGTCAGGATCATCTACATTAATCAGTGCAGCAGTTTCATCTGGAGTCAGAGTTTCTATCTCCAGAGATTTTTGAAAAATTTCCCTTATCCATGATGGATCTGGGTTTTTATTTTTTTCTATCTTTTCCCATATTTCTTCATCATTTATAAAATCCCTCCCATTTTCCATATATTTAGTAATTTCATCCTCCTTAATCCTGGATTCTATCCAGGATTTTAATGTTGTGGCCATTTAAAATCACCTCCTATTTTTTGCTAAAAATGATCTACATGAAACTCCCTCTATCTTCCCAAGTCTACCTGTTAAAGCCCCTAACTCATCGGTAGTACCCTCAAAAATAAGAGAAATAATAGCCATTTTTTTACTACCATCTTTCAGAGGGAGACCCATGCGAGCTTTTATGTTGAGATAAAATTTACTTAATATTTCATTGACTTCTTTAGATTTCTCAAGTTCATAAATAAAAATGCCAATAACCCCTAACCTCTTCTGAGGATTATCGGCATTTATTTTCTCATAGCTTTTATTCATATTCTCCGTCCTTGGGTAAGGCTTAAGACCCTCCCCTCAGACCATCCTATTTTAAAAACTCAACACATTGAACTTAATGCCTTCTATCTTTTTTAAGTCTTCTATTAAATTATTTACCTTTTCCTCCTCTCCATTCACTACCACAGTAATGGTATAAATATCTTGTTCATGGTTTGGTAATCCCAGTCTTCCAATTACCATATCTGCATATTTGTGAAGTATAGTATTCACTGCCATCACATTTTCTCTTGTATGCATCATCATTGATATGGTAAACATCGCATTTCTCTTTTAATGCTTATGTGTCACTTCTTCAATTGCTTCTCCACTCACAATGTTACGTTTGAAATAGTAGGTATGTAACAACTTATGTGCTATTTCAGAACCTGGCTTTTCAAGGAATTTTTCATAAACTCTCTTTATGGCAGGATTTTCATGTGAGCATCTATAACGTAAGCTCTTATCTTCCTTGTAAAGGCCTTCACCACGTCTTGCTCTTCTTGCAAAATCACTGCCTTTGGGCTGTCCGCCGCCACCCACACATCCACCAGGACATGCCATAATTTCTATAAAGGCATATTCACTTTCCCCAGTTTCTTCAAGTTGTTTTCTCACCTTTGTAAGCAACTCCCTGGCATTCCCCAGGCCATGAGCCACAGCCACTTTAACCTTGAGGCCATCAATGTCAACCTCTGCTTCCTTAATACCTTCTATCCCTCTCACTACCTTAAGATCTACCTTTTCCATATTTCTTCCGGTAATCATCCAGTAGGCGGTTCTGACTGCTGCTTCCATCACACCACCAGTGGCCCCGAATATTGTCCCAGCACCTGTATACATTCCCATGAGCTCATCTGCTTCTTCTTCAGGCAGATTTTTGTAGTCTATACCAGCTTCCTTAATCATCCTCACAAGCTCTCTTGTTGTGAGAACATAGTCTACATCCTGATAGCCTGAATCTCTCATTTCTGGTCTTCTTGCCTCGTATTTCTTTGCTGTACACGGCATTATGGAGACACTTACTATCTTAGATGGGTCCACCCCTGCCTCTTTAGCATAGTATGTTTTTGCAAGTGCTCCAAACATCTGCTGTGGAGACTTGCATGTTGAAACATGTTTTGCAATATCCGGGAAGAAGGTCTCCATAAATTTAATCCAGCCAGGAGAACATGAAGTTATAAGTGGTAAGGGTCCTCCATTCTTAACCCTCTGAACAAACTCGTTGGCCTCTTCCATTATTGTAAGATCAGCCGCAAAATTGGTATCAAAAACTACATCAAACCCCAGCTTCTTCAACACTGCGTACATTTTTCCTGTTGTTACTGTTCCTGGTTCCATTCCAAATTCTTCACCCAATGTTGCTCTCAGAGCAGGTGCTTCCTGAACTACAACATGTTTATCTGGGTCTAAAATTGCGTCCCAGACCATATCAATTTCGCTTTTCTCAGTGAGGGCACCCGTGGGGCAATAAACTGTACATTGTCCACAATTTACACACGAGCTGTTACCGAGTCCCATGCTGAAAAATGTGTCCACATGGGCCTCGAACCCTCTATTTGTATAAGTAATAGCAGAAACTGTCTGTAATTCGTTACATACTATGATACATCTACCACATAGTATACACTTGTTAGGGTCTCTCACTATAGCTATACTAGTTTCATCCAGAGGTTTTCTTTCGAGAATCTTGGGCAAGGCATTCATATCAACACCAAGATAATTAGCTAGAGATTGAAGTTCACATTTTTCATTGGCAGGACAGCTTGGGCAATCCACATGATGATCTGATAGAAGCAGTTCTATGATTCCCTTTCTTAGCTCTCTAAGACTTTTAGAATTTGTGGTTACCTTCATACCCTCTGTAACTGGTGTACAGCATGCTCTCTTAGGTGTAGGAGCTCCTTCCACTTCGACAACACAGATTCCACATGCCCCGGTAGGTCTTAAATCCGGATGATAGCATAATGTTGGTATATATATACCTAGCTTCTGTGCTGCTTCCAATATAGTTGTCCCCTTAGGAACTTCCACTTCTTTACCGTCTATATAAAGTTTAACCATTTCTGCCATAAATATTACCTCCTATCTTCTACAATTTTCACAATGGAATTCTTTATCAAGGTGTTTTACAAATTCTTCTCTAAAGTTTTCTATTGCACTTTTTACTGGCATAATGAGTGATTGCCCAAGCGGGCAAAAAGAACTTTTCCACATAGATTCAGATATTTTGATCATTTTATCAAGGTCTGACTCTTCACCCTCGCCTTTCCTTACTTTTTTGATAAGTTCAAGAAGTTCTCTAGTACCAATCCGACAAGGGGTACATTTGCCACAGGATTCATGGTAGAAAAATCTAATTATCGAAAAAAGCATATCTACCATGCAGGCATCTTCATTCATCACCAGAATAGCGCCGGATCCAAGAACTGCCTTATACTCTTTTAAATTGTCAAAATCCATTTTTACATCAAGAAGCCTATCAGGAAGAAACACACCTGCTGCGCCACCCACCAGAGCTGCCTTGAATTTTTTACCATTCTTAATTCCACCACCATAAGAAAAGATAATCTCTCTCAGAGGGGTTCCCATTTCAACTTCTATTAGCCCTGGATATTTTACATGTCCCAAGATTGTGTATACCTTCGTCCCAGTAGATTTTTCAGTTCCAAACTTTTTATACCATTCTGCACCATTTTTTATAATAGAAGGTACATTGGCTAAGGTCTCAACATTATTAACAACAGTTGGTTTCTGCCATAAGCCGTGTGTCACGGGATATGGAGGTTTAAAACGAGGCTGACCCCTCTTACCTTCTAAAGATTCTATCAAAGCGGTTTCTTCACCGCACACGTAAGCTCCTGCACCTTTTTTAATCTCTATATCAAAGGAGAAGCCTGTGCCCAGAATATCTTCACCTAGAAGTCCATATTTATATGCATCATCGATGGCCTTCTGCATCCTTTTTATTGAAAGTGCATATTCTCCTCTTATGTAGATATATCCCTTTCTAGCACCAATTGCATAAGCACATAACATCATACCTTCAAGGAGCTTATGGGGGTCTCCTTCAAGTATAAGTCTATCCTTAAATGTCCCGGGTTCTCCCTCATCTGCATTGCATATTACATACTTTATATCTCCCTCTGCTTTTCTGGTAAATTCCCACTTCAAACCAGTAGGAAAACCTGCTCCTCCCCTACCCCGAAGACCTGATTTTTTGACTTCTTCTATCACTTCCTCCGGTTTCATAGAGGTGAGTGCTTTCTCAAGGGCCTCATATCCCCCCACTGCAATATATTCCTCAATGTTCTCAGGATCTATAACACCTGCATTTTCAAGAACTATTCTAACCTGTTTCCGGGTTAGACCCACCGTTTCTCTCTTAACTGCTCTTACTGGTAATTCAGGTAGCATTAATTCTTTGACAGGCCTTCCCTTTAGGAGATGTTCCTCAACTATCTTAGGAACATCATCTGGTTTAACATTTTCGTAATATATTCCTTCCGGATAAACAACAAGAACTACACCCTTTCCCGAAATTCCCAGTGTTCCGGTTTCGAGAACCTTTATCTCATCGGAAAGCCCTCTTGATTCAATTTCTTTAATCAGTCTTTCTTCTACTTCCTTAGCACCTGCCATTACTGTTTCAGGATCAACAGATACAAGTACATGGGCCCTTTGCAGTTTCATCTTTCCCTCCTCTTTTCTTCTATGATTTGCCTTATTTTTTCAGGAGTTAGATTTCCATAAACTTCGTCGTTAATCATCATAGCAGGTGCAACACCACACACCCCTAAGCACGAACTTAGCTCCAAGGTAAACAATCCGTCTGAGGTAGTCTCACCGATACCAATACCTAGAAGTTTTGCTAATTCATAAATTATGTTGCTGGATCCCATAAGATGACAAGCTGGAGATTCGCATACTCTTATTATATATTTCCCACGTGGTTTCAGACTGAACATAGAATAGAAGGTAGCCACTCCGTGCACATAGCTGTACGGCACATTGAGGTAATTTGCCACCGCTTCAAGGTCTTCTTTGGATAGGTAGTGTTGGGGGTTGTTATCTTGCAGGTCATGTAAAATGAACAGTATGTTCTCTAATTCTGGAGTATATTTTTGAAGGATTTCTTCTCTCTTCATATTCCCCCCCTAAATTATATCCTTAATTTTTTCTATAGCAGTTTCTAATTTCTCTTCCTTTTTAAATTGACAAACTCCTGCTCTGCATTTTCTCTCTTTAATATGCTCCATGTATTCTTCTCTAAAGTATTTAATTGTAGAAAGTACTGGATTAGGGGCCGATTGTCCAAGCCCGCACAATGAAGTAGTCTGTATCTCTTTGCCAAGTTTTTCGAGTAACTCTATATCCTCTTCTCTACCCTCACCTCTAGTAATTCTATCCAGGATATCATACATTTGTTTTAAGCCTACTCTGCATGGTACACATTGTCCGCAGGATTCCTCCATGGTAAATTCTAGGAAAAATTTTGCAATGTTTACCATACAATCATCTTCGTCAAGGACTATAAGGCCTCCTGATCCCATTATGGTACCCAGTTCTTTCAATGATTCATAATCTACAGGAGTATCAAGATATTTCTCTGGTACACAGCCACCTGATGGACCACCTATTTGCACCGCTTTGAATTTCTTCCCATTAGGTACACCACCACCAATATCGTAAACAAGCTCTCTCAATGTGATGCCCATGGGAACTTCAACAAGTCCCGTATTCACCACCTTGCCGGAGAGGGCAAACACTTTTGTCCCTTTACTCTTTTCAGTCCCAATTGAACTAAACCATGATGCACCACTGAGAATGATGTGTCTCACATTAGCAAGAGTCTCAACATTGTTTATTAGAGTAGGCTTGCCCCAGAGACCACTCTGCGCTGGATAGGGTGGTTTGGGCTTTGGTTGACCTCTTTTACCTTCTATGGAAGCGATAAGAGCAGTCTCCTCTCCACATACAAATGCTCCTGCTCCCATTCTCAATTCAACATCGAACTCAAAACCTGTTTCAAAAATATTTTTACCCAGAAGACCATATTTACGGGCTTGTTTAATGGCAATTTCCAGTCGTTTCACAGCAAGAGGATACTCAGCTCTTACATATATATAGCCTTGTTTGGCTCCAATTGCGTATGCAGCGATTGCCATGCCTTCTAGTACAGCGTGTGGATCCCCTTCGAGGATAGCTCTATCCATAAAGGCTCCTGGATCACCTTCATCAGCATTGCATATTACATATTTTTCATTACCCTGTGCTTCTCTTGTAAACTTCCATTTCAGACCTGTTGGGAAACCAGCTCCTCCCCTACCTCTCAATCCTGATTTAATAATTTCGTCAATTACCTCCTCAGGTTTCATTTCTGTCAATACTTTACCGAGCGCTTCATAACCTCCGGTAGCAATATACTCTTCTATATTCTCGGGGTCTATTTTACCACAGTTAGCAAGGGCAATTTTGAACTGCTTCTCAAAAAATGGTATCTGTTTCTTTTCCTCAGCAATTTTTCGTGCTTCCGGAGTTTCCCAGAGCAGTCTCCTGACCGGCCTTCCCTTAAGAAAATGCTCTTTAACAATCTCCTCTACATCCTCTTCCTTCAACCTTATGTAGAAAGTCCCATCAGGATATACAAGCATCACAGGTCCAAGTTCACAGGGACCCATACAGCCTGTCTCAATTATAGCAACTTCTTCCTGAAGCCCTTCTTTTGCAATTACTTCTTCCAATTTTTTCCTAATAAGCTGGCTATTGTTGGAAATGCAGGCAGCACCGGAGCATATCAGTACATCAAGTCTTTTAGGCATATAGTTCCTCCTACTATTCCCTAACTTCTATTACATAATCTGAAACCGGATTGCTATTGACAATATGTTCAGCAACTATTCTCCGCACCAATTCTGGCGTAACATTACCATAAACTATAATTGGTTTATCTTCTTCGTGAATTTCTACCACAGGTTCATGAGAGGCAAGGCCTTTCTCGCCTGTTTGAGTCACAATGACGTCCTTAAGGTTTCTCTTCTCCACTTCTTCAAGAAATACCTTGAGGACCTCTCTGGCACCTGCAGCTATCCCACTTGTTCCCATTCCCACAATAATCTTTATACGAGCTTTTCCCTCTCTGAGTTTCATCTCCCTCTCAGCTTTTTCTCTTATTCTCCTTAAATCTTCAAGCTTCATGTTTAACCTCCATCATTTTTTTAAGATTTTCGTGTATATATTTTTTTAAAAATCCTAGAACTTCTGGGTGTGTTAAAGGCACTCCTCCAAGAAGTTCTTTGATTTTTAAAGTATCTATCTCGAAAATTTTACCATCTTTGTTATATTTTATATAAAAATTTACATGCGGTATGGTGGTTATTATTGTAAAAAATGTGTTTTCAAGGTTTCCCATCGGTGGTAAATCAATATGGCTACTTCTAAAAATTGCTTTTATACGGGTGCCCTCGCCGGGTACACTCTCCATCCTAAATTCCCCATCGCAATGGATTGCGCTTTGTTTAAGCAAAGGAATCCCTAACCCAACCCTTCTATCTAATTTTGAAGAAAAGAAAGGAGATTGAGCCTTCTCCAGCGTTTCTTTATCCATACCTTTCCCATCATCGATAACTTCAATGCTTAGTACATCTTTTTTTGAATCTTCTTCTATAATAATATGTATATTCTTGGCACCTGCACTTACTGAATTTTGGACTAGATCTAGAATGTGCAGGCTCAATTCTTCCATCAAGATCTATGCACCTCCATGTTCTTCTCTGTATTTTTTAACTATCTCTACGGCCCTTTCTGGTGTTAATTTACCATATACTTCGTCGTTAATCATCATAACCGGAGCAAGGCCACAAGCCCCAAAACATCTGGCAGTTGATAAAGTAAACATCTTGTCCTCTGTAGTTTCCCCTATTTTTATTCCCAGCTCCTTGGAAAGTGCTTCGGCAACATTGGCTGCTCCTTTTACATGGCATGCGGTTCCCATACAGATATTTATAATATGTCTCGCTACGGGTTCTGTTCTAAAAAAATTATAAAAAGTCACCACACCGTATACGCTGGAAAGTGGAACATTCAATTCTTTTGCAACAAAAAACTGGACTTCTGGAGGTAAATATCCGAAAATTTCCTGGGCTCTATGTAGAACCTGGATCAGGGGGCCAGGTTTCCTTCTGTATCTTATTATTTCCCTTTTTAAGGCCTTGTATTGTGGATTATCTTCTGGAATATGCATCTTCATTTATATCCTCCTTGTTTTCTCACAATCCTTGAATATCTACCTTCCTCTTTTCTAAGGGCTTTTTTAATCTCTTTAATTGAAGGAGAACTTAAATAAAACTCTGTATAGACTCTCCCTATATCTTGCAGATAATGGGCATCTGAAAAAGATACCAACGTGTATTTTCTCAAAAACGGGAATCTCCTCAAGATTTCTTCTTCTGTGGCCATATAGCTTATCTCTACAGCTTTAAAATCCAAATGTTCCGGGATAAAACCAAGTTGGGCAATTATACTGTAGCTTTCCTGGTCCACGTGGGCCGGTATGCATAGTCCCCCATACTCCTGTACCAGGGAGTAAAGTTCATCTACACTCATTGTGAAGGAATTCAAGAGTAATTTCTTTTCAGTCCTTATTATTTCATCATTTTCATCAACAACAACTTGATCTCCAAAATGTTCTGGGACATTTAAAATATCAGGTAGTTTAGGATAAATCACTTTATAGAACTCATATACCTGCTCATAGGTATCAAACAAAATGAGGGTGTGAATTTCCTCCTCTGTCTGTGCCTCCAGACCATATATAATACTTATGTCAAATCTTTTTGCAATTTTACCCGCATAATATCCATTCTCGATGGCATTATGATCTGTTATAGCAATTAAATTTAATCCAAGTTCATTTGCTCTATTGACAATAGCTGTAGGCGACATTTCCAGACTGCCACAGGGCGAAAGCGTAGAATGTATATGTAAATCGGCCATATACTTATGCACCTTTAATTCCCTTTAATAGACAGTAAATCTTTCCAGTTGCTTCAAAAGAATTAAGCCCTGTTCCAAGAAGCACTACTCCTTCTGCCTGGGCTTTTTCAATTGTGGATTTCTCTGGTACTAATCCCCTGGTAATCAAGATAGCAGGTATTTCTTTAAGCTTAGCAACAGCAACAATGTTTAAATGACGCTGGATGGTAACCCATATACTCCCAGCTTCACATGCAGCCATAACGTCCGAAAGCAGGTCGGAGGTATATCCTCCTGTAATATCGATATCTTCAAAATTTACTTCTGGCGTGAAAACCCTAAGGTTACACCTTTCAATTATTTCCTTTAATTTCATTTTTCCTCCTATATACAATTGAATGAACTATAGTTCCTTTTCCAACTTCAGATTCTATCTCAAAAACATCTGAATTATTCTTTATATTTGGAAGCCCCATCCCTGCACCAAAACCGTATTCTAATGCCCATTCAGGTGCAGTTGAATAACCTGGGGTCATTACAAGCTCTATATCCTCTATGCCAGGTCCTTTATCCAGAGCTAGAATATCCACTTTTTGATCATCAACCTCCACTATCAGTTTACCTCCTTTAGTGTAAAGAACTATATTCATTTCTGCTTCAAAACAAATTATACTAACCCTCCTTATTACATCAGGCTCAATTCCGTGTTTCTGTAGTTCTGCCTTTACATTGGCAGAAGCATCACCAGCATTGCTGAAGTCTCTTGGTTTAATAAGATAAACAAACCTAAATTTATTAGTCTCACTCACAGTATCTTGAATCATCATGTATATTGGTAGCAGGCCTATTTCTACAGGGTCTCACACCATTGGAATATAGGATACCACAGGTCTCGAACATAGTTTTGTTGGTTGCTATAATCGGAATACCAGCTTCTTTAGCATAGTCGAGGATCTTCTGAGTAGGTTTCTTACCCCGAACAAAAATTATCGCCGGAATGTTCAGTATTTCTGCTACTCTGATAACCTGGGGACTCACAGTGCCTGTAATCAAGGTAGTGCTTTCTTCTGTGAGGGCGAGAACGTCTGATAAAAGGTCTGCAGCATAAGCTTTATCAATTTCCAAATCTTTTTTTTCCTCCCCTATCAGGATCTTGCCATCTATTACTCTAGCGACTTCTTCTAATTTCATAAGGCCTCCGTTACACTTTAATTATAAAATGAAACTTTTATTTAATCAACAATTATGCATAAATACATAAACGATAATTGGTTTCAGTTTCAAGCGATTTGGTTGAATCTCAGTAACCCAAAATATGATATAAAAGTGATAAAAAAGGTTTTTCCCTCTGTTTGAGGCTTTGAGAGCCATAAACTAAAATTTTAAATATGCAAAAGAAATACTATTATATTATACTTACCTCTGGACTCATACTAGGTTTCATAGCGGGTTACCTGCTGAAGCCCTGTCAAAATATAGAGTACGTTAAACCTGTATTTTCAGCCCAATATATAAATGAAGCCCTCCAGTTAATAAACAGTGCGAAAAAGTCTATAAAAGTTGTTATGTTTGAGGCTGCTTATTATACTAAATATCCTGATAGTCCCTCCAACCTTATCTTGAGGGCTCTGAAGAAAAAAGCTGAAGAAGGTATAGATGTGAGATTAATCTTGGAAGGAGGGGAAAGATTCCTAGGTAGAAGATTTCAGAAAGAGCTGAAAGAAGTAATGGATTTCCTTTCTGGTTCAAAGGTCAAAGTAAAAACGGACAGAAAGGGTATAAACACACATGCCAAATTTCTTCTTGTAGATGATGAAAAACTGTTAATAGGTTCTACAAACTGGACCTATTATGGCCTAACAAAAAATAATGAAAGCAATGTGTTGATTATCAGTAGGCAACTGGGAGGGCAATTCGCACATTATTTCAATGCGTTGTGGAACACTTTGGAAGTACAAGGTGACTCAGGAAAGATTATCACCGTAGAGGGGAAAATATTATCTATAAGCAAGAAAATCTCCCATAGAGGAAGGGCTTATGAGATAATCACACTCGAAAGTGGTCTAAAAATTTTTATAAATGGGCATTACGACTATAAACCTGGCCAATTAATCAGAATCAGAGGGTATAAGAAAATTTATAAAAGCCAGGAGGAAATTGTAGCCCAGGAAATCAGAAGTTTGAGCTTTTGAAAATCCCCCTTTAAAGCAGTATTATTATTTACAAAAGGAGTTTTAACAGATGGAAGAGATACTTAAAAAAGCCCTGGAAAAAGCAGATGGAGAGTATGCTGATATCCGATTTGAAGATGTAAAAACTACTAGTGTGAATATAATGGGCAAAGAAATTGAATTTGCAGGGACTAATAAATCTTCCGGCGGCTCTGTACGCGTATTCCACAGGGGCAGTATAGGTTTTGCTACATTCACAAGGCCGGAAGATGCCGAGAAGGCCGTGATAGAGGCATCGCGATTAGCAAAAATGGTAAAACCGGAAGTGGAGACCACACTTTATCCAGTATCTCCTGTCCGCGATATTATCAAACCCAGCTTGGAGCTTCATCCCAAGGAAGTCCCTTTGGAAGAAAAAGTTTCTCTTGCCAAAAGATACAATGACATCCTTCTTGGAGGTGGCGATAAGATAGTTAGCACAAGCACTATTTATCAGGATTCTATACAGAAAAGGTACTTTCTTTCTACAGAGGGGAGTTATATTGAAGAAGAAAGAGTTTATACTGGTATCTCAGGTGCTGCTATCGCTAGAGATGGAACAAATATACAGAGGTCCCGTAAATCCTTCGGAGATCAAAGAGGGTTCACCACAGTGTTAAATAGAGAAGTGGAATACGAGAAAGTTGTGAAGGACGCTCTGGATCTTCTTAAAGCTGAAAAAGTAGGAGCTGGTGTTTATACTGTGATTCTCGATCCTGTAATAGCAGGTGTTTTTATACATGAAGCCTTCGGACATCTTTCAGAAGCAGACCATGTTTATAGAAATGAAAAATTGAAGCAGATAATGAAGATTGGAACCAGATTTGGCCCTGATGAATTATCAGTGGTGGACGACGGCTCACTTATAGGTGAAAGAGGATACATACCCTACGATGATGATGGAGTGAAATCACAGAAAACATATTTGATTAAAAATGGAATTTTGACCGGTAGACTACATTCCAGACACACAGCTCCTTTAATGGGTGAAGAACCCACCGGTAATTCAAGAGCTTTGAATCATACTTTTATCCCTATCGTCAGAATGACAGTCACTTATATTGAACCAGGTGAGAAAAGCTTTGAGGAACTTCTGGAAGGAATAAACAACGGATTATACGTGGTAGGAGCTCTGGGCGGACAGACTGAACTTGAGATGTTCACCTTTTCTTCTATAAAAGCGTACAAGATAAAAAATGGAAAATTAGGTGAAATGGTCAGAGACGTAGTTCTTACAGGCAATGTTTTTGAAACACTTATGAATATTGAAGGTATCGGCAACGATTTGAGACTTTTTGGAGGTCTTGGGGGCTGTGGTAAGGGTAATCAGTATCCCCTACCCGTATCGGATGGTGCTCCACACATCAGGATAAAAAATGTAGTAATTGGAGGTAGATAATGGAAAAAATTCTTAAAGAGTTAAAAAAGAGGGGACTTAAATTTGAATTATTCTATCATTCGGTTGAATCAAGCCCCATAAGCTTTGAACAGGGAGAACTTAAGGCCCTGGAAGTAAAAAAGACCGAAGGAATTGGTTTAAGAATTATAAAAGACGGGCAGGTTGGTTTTGCCCACAGCAATAAAATTGATGATCCTGAAATTATTGATTTCGCAATCTCTTCATCTAAATTTGGGAAAGAGGCAACCTTTGATTTTCCCGGTGAATCGCCTATACAGGAGCAAGATGTATATCATGAAGCGGAGTGGGATCCTCGAACACTCGTAAATTTAGGAAAAGAAATCATCTCCAGGTTACAATCAAAGTTCAGAGGGATGAAAGTTGATCTTGAATTCTCCAAAGTTGTAAGCAAAACAAGAATATTAAATTCTTCGGGGTTTGATAAAGAATACAGAAGAACAGGTTACAGCTATACAATTTCTGGTTTCTCAGTCCTTAAAAGTGGATTCACATATGTTTTTGATGCAAACTCTTCCACCAGACCTATCAAGGATTTTGACGTTATGCTACCCAGAATTGAAAAGATGATAGAAAGAGCCGACAAAATTGCAAAAATCAAGCCGGGAGTCTATCCGATAATACTGGGACCTATCGCAGTCTGGGGCACGTTGGTTCCAACTTTAAGGACAGGTTTAAACGGGGTCCTTGTATATAAAGGCATGTCTCCCCTTACCAATAAAATAGAAACCCAACTTTTCGGAGAAAAACTTTCTATCGTAGATGATCCAGAAAACTCTGATCTTATAGGTTCACGTCCGTTTGATGATGAGGGGGTTCCTACATTCAAAAAATATATCGTGGAAAAAGGTGTTCTGAAAAGACATATTCATAATCTTGACTCAGCGTCAAAATTGGGTGCAAAACCCGAGGGGAATGGAATAAGAAGTTCCTTTTCAAGCTTACCTGGGCCCGCTTTTTCAAACTTCATTATAGAAGCCGGTAATCGAAGCGTTGATGAGATGATTAAATCTCTTAAAAAGGGGATCCTAGTGTACATGGTTATAGGTGGAGGACAGTCTAATATAATGATGGGTGATTATTCAGTTAATATAGGTCTCGGATATTATATAGAAAACGGAGAGATTGTAGGTCGCGTTAAAAATACAATGATAGCTGGAAATGTATACCAGGATTTCCTTAAAATTATTGATATATCCAGAGAAACGTTGAGAATTCAGAATTATATACTTCCATATATAGTACTCGAAGAGGTAAAAGTGGCAACAAAATGAAACTACTTATATTGTTTTTTACTGTTTCATTCAATCCTTTCATCAGCGTGGGAACATTGCTTCCTCTTGGTAGTGCAAGTGAGATAATGAAATCCGGTGGATATATTGAAACCGGCCTAGTGTATAAAAAGGGATCTTTTTACATTAGCGGAAATATCGATGCTCTTAATTTTTCCTTCCTCGGCTCAGGGAAAACAAGCCTAAATATGCTCGGCATAACTCCAAGAATGGGCGTGTACGGAGAAAAGATAGGGCTGAAGTGGTTCTCCATACACATTGGACTGCCACTATATAGAGCCAATCTTCAAAATCAATCAATCCGTACTACTTCGATAATTGTAGGCTTTTCTGTTGGAGGAAGAACCTCCTTTAGCATCAAAGGTCTCTTTCGTACAGGATGGCATATGGAATATGTGAACTTTCCGGGTAAAGTTCATAATTGGGAATATGTGAAGCTGGGATTGAACTTCTCTCTGTAAATGAGTCTTACATGGATTGAAATATCAAAAAGTGCCTTACTCCATAACATAGCATATTTCAGATCACGCAGTAAAGGCAAAAAAATAATAGCCATGGTGAAATCCAATGCATATGGTCACGGGCTTCTAAAAGTGGCATCTCTTATTAAGGACGAAGTAGATGCCTTTGCAGTGGCGGACTTCCAAGAAAGTATGAAGCTTCGTAGCTTATTGAAACAAAAACCTGTATTTATATTACTTCCTGTTATTGAGGAACAAGAGGTAAAAGAAGTTGCAAAAAGTAAAGTGTCACTTTTTGTTGGAAATTTACAATATCTGAAATTTTTGAGTAAGATAAACACCAACAATAAGATTAAGATTCACCTTGAAATAAATTCTGGAATAAACAGAACAGGGATAAGGCCCGATGAACTTACGAAAGCAATGGAAATAATTGAAAAGAGCCAAACAATAGAACTTGAAGGGATTTTTTCTCATTTCGCGACCTTACCGGCTAATCTGAATGTTGCAAAAAAACAAATTCAAACTTTTAGAGACGTTTTGAAACAGGTTAAAGATAAAAATATCTGGATACATATGGAAAATAGTGCAGCTGCATCAATGAATCTTTTACCCGAGGCAAATGCCATCAGGCCCGGCATATCGCTTTACGGGTTACCTCCTTCTCCTGATTACAAGCTGGATATTAAGCCCGTTCTATCTTTAATGTCCCGGATTATAGACATTCATTTCCTCGATATAGGAGAGGGAATTAGTTATGATCATACTTTTATTACCAGAAGACCATCAATAATTGCAACACTTGGCATAGGATATGGAGATGGATACATGAGAAATTTGAGCAACAGGGCATGGGTTATAATTAAGGGTAAAAAAGTGCCTATTGTTGGCAGAATATGTATGAATCATATTCTTATTGACATAACAGATGTTCCTGATGTAAAATTATACGAAACTGTAACCCTTATTGGTAAGGAGGGTGAGGAGGAAATTACGGCCACAGAACTCGCAATTAAAAGTGGAACGATTAATTACGAAATTACAACAAAACTATTACCACATATTGAGAGGATTGTTGTGGAATGATTAAAGAAAAAGTAGAAATACCGTACTCTCAAGAGGCTGAAATGTCAGTCCTGGGGGCAATGATACTAAGTGAACAGGCACTTGCTATAGGCCTTGAAAAACTTAGAGCTGACGATTTTTATATAGATGCTCATAAGAAAATATTCCTTGTTCTTGAGGATATATTCGAAAAAAAGAGAACACTGGATGTAATCACAGTTAAAAATGAACTTGAACGTAGAGGTTTACTGGAACAGGTGGGAGGGCCACAGTATCTTGCGACTCTAATTGAAAATGTCATTTCTCCTGCTTTAATAGATGCACATGCAAAAATTGTGCTCGAAAAATCTATATACAGAAAGATTATCGATATTACAACTCAAATTCTCAAAGAAGCATACGAAGGTGCTCTACCAGCCGATGAATTACTGGATAGAGCAGAACAGCATATATTAAATATTCGGGAGAGGGAAGTTAGAGAGGGATTTAGACCCATGAGGGATATGGTGGTGGAATATATAGGGGTTATAGAACAGTTGAGGGGTCAAAGGACTGGCATTACCGGAATTCCATCAGGATATCCGAGCCTTGATGAGTTAACCTCTGGGTTTCAAAAGGGGGATCTTATTATCATAGCTTCTCGTCCCTCTCAAGGTAAGACAAGTTTTGCTTTGAATGTCCTTAGATATCTGGGAGTTGAAAAAGAGATTCCCGCTGCTTTTTTCAGCCTGGAGATGTCTAAAGAACAGCTGGTAATGAGATTACTATGCATGGAAGCAAAAGTGAGCATCCAGAAGGTGAGAAAAGGCAGAATCTCTGATGAAGACATGGAAAAGCTCACTTACGCAGCCGGAAAACTGAAGAAGGCACCTATTTTTATTGATGACACAGCAGCAATTCCTATTATCGAATTGAGAGCCAAGGCGAGAAGAATTGCTAAAGAACAAAAAATCAAATTGATAGTGGTGGATTACTTACAGCTGGTGAGAGGACCTGAGAATGTAGATAACAGACAGCAGGAAATTTCAGCAATTTCCAGGTCTTTAAAGGCCTTGGCAAAGGAATTAAACATCCCGGTAATAGCCATTTCACAGCTCTCCCGTGCAGTGGAACAACGGGCTGGCAAAAAACCGCAGCTTTCAGATCTTAGAGAATCTGGTGCTATTGAACAGGATGCGGATGTAGTAATCTTCATTCATAGACCACATAAAGATGATGAAGAAGCTGCAAGAAAACCGGGAGAGGAAATAGAGATAATTATAGGTAAACAGAGAAATGGTCCCATAGGCACCATTAAACTTGTATTTCTGAAGGATTATACAAGATTTGAGGAGAGAAGTTACGAAGAAGAAATTGATGAATATTTTGAAATTCCATGAAAAAATATCTTCTGAAACTGTACTTCCTTTATTTTGCCAGTTTAGTATTTAAAACTTTCCTACTAACTATAGCGGCCATTGTCATAGGGATTGCATTTTCTCCTCTGTTACCTCAAAAAGTAATTTTATTGGTGTTATCCGTCCCGCTTTCCTTTTATATTACCGAAAAATTTTTGTTACTGATCATTCCTCGAAGATTTTTATGGAGAATCGAGAAAGACAATCCATGGCTTAACGAAAGGCTAGTCTCTTATTATGAATTAAAAAAAGAAGATAATATTTTCGTTCAAAGACTCGAAAAAGAACTAAAAGATTTACTAATCCAAAAGAAACTTCGCATGAGAATATCCTTCCAGAGGGAATTTAGAATACTCTACTGTTCTATTATTATACTTTTTTTATCCCTTCTTATAA
>QNDO01000008.1 GCA_003644895.1 Candidatus Hydrothermota bacterium
GAATAAATATGGTCAATGTAGCCCCTTACCCTGTATTGAGTCCCGCCCCTCTCAATTATCCCCTGGCACCTATGCTGCAATCCATTTATAATAAAAAACTACGTAAAATCCTTCAGGATGTTCTTGATGTATTTAGCCCCCGTGTAATTTTAAATATAGGGGGCTACGCTCACATTGAGATTTTAAAAATTTCAAAAAAAAAGAGAATTCCATATATTGTAAAGTTAATGGGCACCATTGAGTTTGCTAAAGGTCCCAGAAGTCCTATTCGGATTCTCCAGTATTATCGTGAGTTTTTATGTTTCAGAAATAAAGCAGATTTCTATTTTCTTGTGGATGATGGTAGCCTGCCCGATAAGGTTGCATTATATCATGGCATCAAAGGGGATAGATTTCTGCTTTTGCCTAATCCAAGACCTTCCTCTGAACTTATAAGCGAGCAAAGGGATAAAGATATAGTTAGTGTAGGATATTTTTCCAGATTTGACAAACTTAAAGGCACTGATTTTTTCTATAAAATTGCAAACAACATATTAAAGAACAATAAGGACGTCAGATTTATTATTGCCGGAGATGGACCATACAGGAATTTTATTTTAAGACTAAAGGAAAAATATCCCGAGAGGATAAAATATCTCGGGTTCATTCCCCACAAAGAGTTACTTAAATATTATGGTGAAATAGATATTATTGTTTCCACCAGTCGCTATGCCAACGCCACCCTTCAGGTTGTGGAGGGCATGAATTTCGGTGTCCCGCCGGTGGTCTTTGATGTGCTTGGGACCAGAAAACTCATAGAGGATGGGAAGACAGGTCTTCTTGTTAAGCCATGGAATGTGAAGGAATTTGTGAATAAATTGAAGGAGCTTATTGAAAATAGAGAGAAAAGGATAGAATTGGGCCATAAGGCCCGAGACTTTGTTAGAAAAAATATCCCCACCTGGGAGGATCGGGTGGATATGGAGATCAGAAAGATGGAGGAGTTGGTAGATGCGCGTGGTTAAAAATATTATCTTTCTTTATCTTGCTTATTTTCTTACTTTTCTTGCAGGATTTTTGCAGCTTAAGATATTAACCCTATTCATTCCCAAGGATGCGTTGGGCCATTTTTTCTTTGCTGGAAATGTAGGGTTATTTCTGGGTAGTATATTACTCCTGGGTTTCCCGCTGGTATTCCAGCGATATATTCCCATTTATAGAAGGGACGAGATGAAGGACAAGGAAGCTTCACTGATATATCTTGCATTTTCACTCCATATTGCTGTTGGGATTATTCTATTTATTGCAGTGTATTATTTAAAGGGAATTAGTTTCTTGCTCCCATTTTCTGCTTTTTATCTTCTTTCAACTTATAGTATTCCCCTTTTTGCTTTTATATCCCAGGAGAAGGCATATTACTACGCTATATACAGTTCTCTGAGAATCGGGGCGGTGGTTGTATTTCTTTATCTCACGAGGAGGATACTAAATATAGAGAGGGCTTCTCTCATAATTCTTATATCCACTATCGCCTGTATGGTCCCTGCTCTTCTGAGCAGCGCCAGGCCTGTATTTAGATTCAAACAGGTTTTCAGGGAAATAAAAGCATTCCTAAAATATTCATTCTTTTCACAACTGCTTTCTCCCTTTTTCCAGTACCTGGATGGTATTTTAATCCCCCTTTTCATGCCCTATAGTTTTCTTTCCATTTTTACAGTTGCCCGAAAACTGGATTTTGGTTCCAGACAGATCCTAGAGATACCTCTTCAGGCCACTGCACCTTATATAAGCTCAAAAAAAGAAGATGAAACCCGCGAGGAATTATTCAGAAAAGGTTTTAACATATTTAGAACAGTGTATTTTTATGCTGCTTTGACCATCTTTTTCATTTTTCTATTCTTCGGAAGAAGGCTCATTGTGCTTGTAAGCTCTCCTTCTTATCTGGATGCATATCCTCACCTCATTCTCCTGTCACTTTCATTGCTGATTTCATCTATATTTGCTCCCGATGCCATGTACAGTCGTTCAGTGGGTAGAGTAGATATATTCTTCTATAAAGATGTAGTCTGGGTTTTCAGCTTTCTCCTGTATATTTTTGTGGCTGCTCCTCATTTTAAACTATATGGATTTTCCAGTGCATTTGTTTTCGCTTCGTTGCTTACCCTTATATATCAGACTTCAAAATTGAGGACAGCACCCCTTGTGGAATATATATATGATGTTTTAAGGGTTGTCCTTATCTCTGTGGGGGCCTATGTGTTCTACTTGAGAGGGAATTACTTTCTCCCCTTTTTAATTTTAATGTTGATTATTACGGTGGATTTTAGGAAAATTATAGAAGTATATAACTTTTACAGGAAATACTCTAAAAGAGGATAGCTTTATCGAGGCTTGCCTCTATTTTTTGTTTATGTTATAATTGAGGATGAAAGGGGGAACCTATGAAAGTCGGGAAGATTGTATTGGGTTTTGTGGCGGGGTTTGTTGTTGGTGCATCCCTTGTGGCGCTATTTACACCCTGGAGTGGTGAAGAAGTGAGAGAAACACTCAGGTTGGAAAAGCCCGATGTGAAAAAGAGAATCGACAGGGTGAAAAAGAAAATAGAGTCACTTGAGCGAGAACTGGCAGAAAGAGGTGAAGATGCTATTCAGGAAAAGAAAGAAGATTGAGGGTGAAAAGAAGGATATTCCCGAAGGTCTGTTTTTGAAGTGCGAGAAGTGCGGGGAACTTTTTTACAAGAATCAGCTGGAAAAAAATCTTTGGGTATGTCCTAAATGCGGATTTCATTTTCGGGTTGGCGTGGATTTTTATAAGAAGATTCTCTTCGATGATGGAGACTTTATTAAGCATTTTGCAGCAGATCTTGAAAGCCAAGACCCACTGGATTTTCCAGGTTACAAAGAAAAACTTGATAGGGCAAAGGCAAAAACAGGCCTCAAAGAAGCTGCTGTCAGTGGTCTTGCGAGAATAAATGGGAGAGAGGTGGTATTCTTCCTCACGGATTTCAGGTTTCTTGGTGGAAGTATGGGATCGGTATATGGTGAGATTTTCTACAGAGCTGCTCAGGAGGCTATAAAAAGAAATATCCCCTTTATTTCGCTTACTTCTTCAGGTGGAGGTGCAAGAATGCACGAAGGTATTTTTTCTCTCATGCAGATGGTTAAAACCACAGTAGCAGTGGTTGAAATGGAGGAGAAAGGTATTCCCTTCATTTCTGTTCTAACGGACCCTACCATGGGTGGGGTAATGGCATCTTTTGCTTCTTTAGGAGATATTATAATAGCTGAACCTGGGGCTTTGTTGGGTTTTGCTGGTCCACGGGTAATCCAGCAGACAATAAAACAGGATCTCCCCACTGGTTTTCAGCGGTCTGAATTTTTGCTTGAGAAGGGATTTGTGGACATGGTGGTTCCAAGAAAGGAATTAAAATCTGTTTTATCTAAATTACTCGATATTCTGGGAGGAGAAAATGGCAGAAGTCAAACTGGTTAATGTGACAAAGATTTTTCAAAGGGGGAATATAGGTGTTAAAGATGTGAATTTTACCGTGGAAGATGGGGAATTTTGTGTAATACTGGGTCCTTCAGGATGTGGGAAAACCACAACGTTAAGGCTCATAGCCGGTCTTGAAGAACCGACTGAGGGCGAAATTTATATCGGTGGCAGACTGGTGAATAATATCCCGCCCAAGGATAGAGATATTGCGATGGTGTTCCAAAATTACGCTCTGTATCCTCACATGAATGTTTTTGATAATATGGCCTTTGGATTAAAAATGAGAAGAATGCCAAAGGAAGAGATAAAGAAACGAGTAGAAGAAGCAGCAAAACTTCTGGGAATAGAGAAACTTTTAGATAGAAAACCCAGGGAACTTTCTGGTGGGCAGAGACAGAGAGTTGCATTGGGTAGAGCCATTGTGAGAAATCCTAAAGTATTTCTTTTCGATGAGCCTCTATCTAACCTTGACGCTAAGATGAGGGTGAGAATGAGAGCTGAACTGGCGAAATTACATAAGAAGCTGAAGGCAACTTCCATTTATGTGACTCATGATCAGGTAGAGGCCATGACGCTTGGTGATAAGATTGTACTTCTTAAAGATGGGACAGTGCAACAGATTGCAGACCCCCTTACCCTTTATCATAAGCCAGCCAACAAATTCGTTGCAGGCTTTATTGGTTCTCCAGCCATGAACTTTTTT
Organism: Candidatus Hydrothermota bacterium; assembly: GCA_003644895.1. GTDB lineage: Bacteria > Hydrothermota > Hydrothermia > UBA1063 > UBA1063 > B29-G16. The sequence continues at coordinate 4,178 of QNDO01000008.1, forward strand.
GAAGGTAAGATAATGGAAGAAGGTGAAACTCTCTATTTTGTTGGCAAGGAATTAAAAATAAAAATTCCAGAGAAAAAAGCCATCAAAATAAAAGAAAGGAAGAACCTAGAAGAAGTGGTATTTGGGATTAGACCAGAAGATATTGAATTAGGTAAGGGAGAAATAGAAGCAAGGGTGGACCTTATAGAGACTCTCGGAAATGAGATCCTTGTATATCTGTCTCTGGATGATACCACGTTCATTGCCAGGATCCCGCCCTATAATCCACCAAAGGCCAATGATAGAGTAAGGATAAATTTCATAGAGGATAGGATTCATATTTTCGATACAAAAACCGAGGAGAATATCACCATTTGAAGCATTTTGTTATCAGGCTCTGGCAGAAACTTGACAGAGATGACTGCTTCAATAGAGCTGCCTCCCTGGCATATATTACCATTTTTGCTTTTATACCGGTATCCTCCATTTTATTTTTTCTTTTTGCCAGATTTCAGTTTTTTGGGGAAATACAGGATAAATTAAGGGATTTGTTTTTTTCTTACTTTGTTCCCCAATCTGCTGCCCAAATGAATGCTTACTTTGCAAGATTTATTGAAAAGATGGGAAACCTGGGTATCTTGGGTATCATAGCCCTTATAATAACTTCTCTCCTTCTGGTGGATGCACTGGAGAAGGTTATGAATGACATCTGGGGAGTCATCAAAAAACGTCCTCTACTCAATAAGCTTGCTTCTTACTGGGCTTTTCTTAGTTTGGCTCCCATTCTCATAGGTCTATCTTTTTACCTTACTACAAGGGTTTCATCATATCCCCTTGTAAAATTTTTCGGTGAATCAAGCTTTTTTAAGTATTTTTCTGCCATTGTAATTCCCTTCTTTATAACGGTAGTGGCATTTTTTGTGGTTTATTATTTCCTGCCCAATGCAGAAGTAGACCCTGTTAAGGCTCTTATTGGTGCCATTACCGGGGCTTTCCTCTGGGAGGTTTCGAAATGGGGCTTTGATATATATCTTGCAAAATTCTCATTTTTACAGACCTTTTACGGTACTGTGGCCACAATCCCTATTTTTATATTCTGGATTTATCTCTCCTGGCTTTTCCTATTGGTTGGTGCTCAGATTGCCGTGTTACTGGAGGGAGATCCGGGGGAGAGGTTCTCTCCCGCATTGACACTTTTAACTCTTCTCGAAGTATATAAAAAATTTGAAAGCGAAGGGGAATGTACTCTAAAAGATATACAGGAAAAATTAAAGGTGAATAAGGGGAGGGCAAGAGCGATGTTGAGAAGACTGGAGTTTCTGAGGCTGTCTGCAGAGGTAGAGAAAGGGAAATTTGTACCAGTAAAGGCAGCAAAGAGACTGCTTCTTGTTGACGTTCTGCATAAGCTGGAAGTTATAAACATTAATGATGTAAAGGATGATCTCATAGGTTTTAAAACCATGGAGGAGATAAAAAAGAGGCTTAACAAGGGGATAGATGCAATTACCCTGGAGGAGGTTCTTTCATGGGAGGAGAATTGATCGTTGCTTTGAATACAAATAAAATCGGGGAAGCCCTTGAGTGGGTTGACCAACTTAGGGGTGTTGTTAATTTTTATAAAGTAGGGCTGCCATTATATCTGAAATATGGGAAAAAGATAATCGAAGAATTGAGAAGTAGAAATCTGAGAGTATTTCTTGATCTAAAACTTCATGATATACCTTCTGTTGTAAAGCAGAGTCTAGAGGTGTTCCAGAGGGGTGAGGTTGAGATGGTTACATGTCATATTTCAGGGGGAAGCGAAATGCTAAAAGAGGCAAAGCAGGCTGCATCTCAAAGTGGAATAAGAATAGCAGGGGTTACAATATTAACAAGTATTGACAGATACATGATGCAGAGATTTATTGGACATTACCTCACTCTCGAGGAGGTGGTCAACAATTTACTTAAAGTTGCCATGGAGGTTTCCCTTGATCTAGCTGTGGTCTCGGGTAAAGAATTGAAGAGTATCCCCGAAGAGGTGAAAACAAAAATGGATTTTATCGTACCCGGAGTTAGACTGGAAGGTGCGGAATCACTTGATCAAAAGCGTGTCATTACCCCCCAGGAAGCTGTAGCTCTTGGAGCTAAATATATAGTGGTGGGGCGGCCTATAACCCATTCTTCCAACCCACTTGCCAGTGCAGAAGCTTATCTAGAAGCCTTAAAGGTATGAATTTTCTTTTTCATTCTCTTGTTATCCTTTCATTAATTCTTCCTGTAAGCTCTGATGATTATCGAGAATATCCAGAAAATTATTTCAAATTAAGTGGACTTGGAGGTTTGAATTATAGGGGGATTGTATTGGATACCACGGGTTACTATTTACCTATCTTCCCGGAATTTCACTTTTACGCCAAAGAGGGATACATAGGTCTTAAGCGGGATACCTTGAAAAGGGCAATTCCAGAAACTCAACTCTTTTCTAAGAGGGGAGGTGCGTATTATTCAGAAATTGGCGGGGGGTTTATTACGCGCCTGGGATTGCGAGAACTAGAAGCAGCTGTATATTTTTCCAGTTTAAAGGAGAGTGAAACCGATAGAAGTTTCCACTACGCAGAGATGAGTTACCTTGGCATACCGCGCATAAATATTTTCTACCTCACACCTGGGGAAAGAAATAATTATGCCATGGATCTGAGATTCCCATGGGTTCATTTTTTTGCAGGGAGAGGAATAACAGAGATATACCAAGTATCCCTATTCCCTTGGAAGCAGATTTCTTTGGGGGTTAAAGCAGAGAATTCGATTTACACAGTTAAAATGGGCTATGGGCCATGTGCGTTCAATTTCCAGAAAGAGGAGGATGAATTCACACCTGGTTTTAGTTTGGAATGGGGGAGAAGCCCGGTATTTTTATGGACTGAATACGGAAAAAGATATTATTATGAAAGACTTGAGGAAGCTCTGAGGGTCTCTGCGAAGGTCTCTTTAAAGTATTTTCTCGCATTTGTGTATTACAAGCGGGCTCTTAAAAATGATGGAAAAGTATATATTAGGACCCCGGAAGATGTCGTAGATTCTTCCAGATCTTCCATGGACTTGATGGGAGAGATTAAAATTCCTCTATGGAAGCTCTTTAACTTCTCAGGAGCTGTTGTGTATAATTCACGTCATTCTAATCCTGACTTTGTAGTGGTAGTGAATAGGAGTTTAAGTTTTAGAGATGGAGAGGTTGTGATAACACCGGAACTAGTCTGGAATTCGAGAAATTCTTATCTTAAATTTCTTCTTTCAGTTATGTTATTTAAAGCCATGGAAATTCAGTATATACAGTATAGGGATAATTACAGATTTGCCATTGGGGCAAGACTTTTTGATTGATTATTCAAAGGGCGGCTCAACAACACCTTCTTCTGTAATAATGGCTGTAATAAGTTCATAGGGTGTTACATCAAAGGCGTAATTCAGAGCATTCACTCCTTCAGGGGCAATTCTTCTACCCATAATCCCGAGAACTTCAGAGGGGTCTCTTTGCTCAATAATAATATCCTTTCCAGAAGGGGTTGACGGGTCTATTGTGGAAGTAGGGGCAACTACATAGAATGGAACATTATGATACTTTGCCAGAACAGCCAGGGTATATGTACCTATTTTGTTGGCTGTATCACCATTGGCAGCTATTCTGTCTGCACCTACAAATATTGCGTCTATCATGCCTTTGGCCATTAGCAGTCCAGCAGTATTGTCCGTAATCAGAGTTGCATCAATACCATTTTCTTTTAATTCCCACATGGTCAATCTCGCTCCCTGCAGAAGAGGGCGGGTCTCAAGAGCAAAGACTTTTTGAATCCTTCCTTCTTTAACACCTCTATAAATAATACCAAGAGCAGTTCCTATGTGATTTGTAGCCAGATAACCTGTATTACAGATGGTAAGAACCCTGGTTTTTTCTTTTAAAAATCTAACACCATGTGAAGCCATTTTTTCACATCTTGCTTTTTCCTCATCATCAATTTGTTTTGCCTCATTCTCAAGGTTTTGGAGAAGCTCATCTTTTGTCTGTGTCGTGTTTACCACCCTCCTCATTCTTTCGAGTGCAAAAAAGAGGTTATAGGCTGTAGGCCTTGTTTTTGATAGTTCCTCTATAGAGCTTCTAAGGATTTCTTTCATCCTTTCAAGATCTCTGTCTTTTATTTCCCTGGCAATCTGTACCACTGTATATGCAGCAAAAATCCCAATGAGAGGTGCTCCTCTGACTTTAAGTTTTTTTATTGCTTCACATGCTTGTTCTAAATTATAAATGTATTCAAATCTCACAAGTTCCGGAAGTGTTGTTTGATCAATTATTTTTATTACATCCCTGAAAAGTTCAACAGGTTTAATCATGGCATTCCACCTTTATTTCTTTATCTTTGATTTCACAGTAAAGGACCGGAGTTCCAAGCTCATATCCTATTTTATTTTCACCATGAAAGTCAGAACCTCCGGTCAAGACAAGATGATGATTTTCTGCCAGTTTCAGCAGATATTCTCTGGTTTCTGGCTCATTATCCGGGTGCCATATTTCAAAGCCATCAATTTTCCACTCTAATGTTTTCTGGATTATCTCATCTTTTCTGTCTTTGATTAGATCCGGATGTGCTAGGATTGCTATACCACCGTATTTGTGGACCAGATCAATGGCTTCCCGGATAGAGAGTTTAAATTTTGGTACATAGGCAGGTTTGTCATATCCAATATACTTATCGAAGGCTTCTGAAACATCGTTTATATAACCCAATTCTTTCATTGCTCTGGCAATGTGGGGCCTCCCTATTGCACCGTAACCGGCATGTTTTTTAAGAATATCAAGAGGTATGTGGATGTTAAATTCTTTGAGTTTTTCCACTATCCTGTAAGCTCTTTTTTCTCTTATATCTTTTATATATTGAAGGAAATCTTTTAATTCCTGGTACTTATAATCTATCATGTACCCCAGTATGTGGACATCTATATCATGGTAAATAGATGAAAGTTCAATGCCTGGGATAATCTTTATACCTACCTTGGAAGCAAACTCCATGGCTTCCTCTATTCCTGCAATTTCGTCGTGATCTGTTATCCCTAAGATCTTTATACCCCTTTCCTGTGCAAGCTTAATAAGTTCCTGTGGTGACTTTGTTCCATCTGAATAAGATGTATGAGTATGTAAATCGCAACGAAGCATAAGAAATTAGTTTAAAGAAGGAGAGTCGAATTGGCAAGGAAGAAGCTATCTCGAGAGATCGAAAACTTGACAGATTTTTTCCACAATAGTATTCTATTTAACAATAGTATTCTATTTAAGAAATTTGAAGGAGGGTGATATGAGACTTGTAAAGTGTCTTGTGGTTGTTGGGATTGCAGGGGGGCTCCTCAGCGCAACTCCGACAATAGATGGTACCATAAATCCAGCTAGTGAAGGATGGCAGGTTGCTAGTTATAATCCTAATGCAAGTGGATATGCAGGTGCAGACCTTGATACTCTTTATTACTATATGAGTTCCGATTCTCTGTATCTTGCAATTAAAACCCAAAATTCAGCATCTTGGGATGTCGCCTATGGCTTCGGCATAGATGTAAATCAAGAGCAGGATAATGGTTATGTGGGAAACGCCTCAACAGGGACATGGGATGCCTGGGGCAGACATTTAATTTTTCCCAATGCTTCTCCTGATTATTATGCGCCGGATTATGAGGTGTATTTCTGGTGGGAAGACGATAATGATGCAATAACTTCAGTAAATTTATGCACCTGGACAGGTTCTGGATGGAATTTCAATTCAACTGATGTAACGTATGCAACGAGTGGTGACGGAAACACGGGGCTTATCTCTCTGGAATTCAGAATCTCATGGTCTATGCTGGGAAGTCCGGAGAGAATATTAGTTTCTACTTGGATTGCAGGAGGCGATAACAGCTCCGCTGTGGATGCTTTACCTCAGGCTGTGAGTGTAACACGTGTAGGGGATTCGGATCCAACTGTTACTGAGTGGACAGATGTGGATACCCTCGACCAATATGTATCTATCACTACACCTCTTGGCATAAGTGAAGTATCTATAAGAAATTTTGATATTCTACCCGCTGTGGGTGGGTTTGTTATTAAAGGAGAAGGTGTTTTTGACTATGTGATTTATACAGTGGATGGGCGTGAAATTACGCGGGGTAGTGTGAGAGTATCAGGTGAGAAGAAAATATCGCTCGGACTTACCCCGGGACTTTACATCTTCAAAGAAAAAAGAGGAGGACATTTAAGGTTTATCGTTATACGTTAATTCGGTTCGGTTTGTATCTGGGGGCCTTCTGGGTTAAATTATCAATCTGAATCGCCTCCTCTGGACATCTATGTAAACATCTAAGACAGAATTCACAATCATTGCCAAAGATTACGTTGTTGTCTTCAATTTTAATATTAAATCTGGGACACAACTCTACGCAGGCACCGCAGAGTGTGCATTTCTCATCTGCATGGAATTTGGGAATCCATTTCTTTGTCTGATTCCAGAATTTCCTTGCAATAAAATTTGTTAAAGGAACATAAATCTTCTTTCTCAATTGAACCTCAGTGTTTTTATCAAATGCGGTGAGTATTTTCTCTGGCAGTTTTGTAATTTTGCGCTTGAATATCTTGTTGGGTAAAAGATAGAATTTGTATAGAAGTGTATTTTCATATGAAGTAAGGAGAAACAGGGTATCTGCCATTATAATATCGGAAAAGCCTATTATTTTATATCCTTTTAACTTCAAAATCTTAAAAACTTCATATGCAGAGTTGCCCAAAATGAGACCTTTTGTAAAGAAGAGATAAATGGGTTTTTCAATCTGTGGTAAGCCCTTTATAACCTCAAGTAAGGTTGGAGGAGCTCTGTAAGTATAGACAGGGGAACCTATTATAATACCGTCATATTCTTCTATGTTTCTAATGCAAGTATTTCGCTTTGCAAATATAGAGGTTACCGTGTGTCCCTTTTCTTCCAGAGTCCTCTTGATATAACCAGCCACATATTGAGTGTTCCCTGCCCCGGAATAATACAATAGTAGAAAATCAGCCATTTCTCAGGAAATTCTCTAATTTCTCCACCTCTTTCCTGCTGCCGATAAATAGCGGGGTTTTCTCATGGATACGTTCAGGGATTCTATCAAGTATATTCCCTTTGCCGTCTGAGGCATAGCCTCCAGCCTGTTCAACAATGAAAGCCAGCGGTATGGCTTCATAGAGAAGCCGGAGCTTGCCATGGGGATTTTTCTTGTCAGCAGGATATAAGAAAATGCCGCCTTTCAAAAGATTTCGGTGAAAATCCGCTACAAGAGATCCAATATATCTTAAAGTTTTGCCATTTTCTTTTAAATTCCTTATGTAGCCCTTCATTTTATTGCCCCATCTCGATTCGTACGCTTCATTTATCGAATAAATTTTACCCTCTTCCGGGATTTTGATATCATAGTGTGAAAGGATAAATTCCCCTATGGAAGGATCAAGGGTGAATCCATGGACTCCATTTCCTGTGGTATAGACAAGCATGGTGCTGGAACCGTATATGAGATATCCTGCAGCCACTAGTTCTCTTCCTGAACGTAAAAAATCTTTTATACTTACATTTTCACCGGAATTATTTCTGTATATACCAAAGATGGTACCTATACTCACATTAACATCAATATTTGAGGAACCATCCAGTGGGTCATAGACTACTATATATCTACCAGGGGGTGAAATTACAACTTCGTCCTCCTCCTCTGAAGCAATTGCAGCTACTATACCGCTTTTCAAAAGCACATGTTTGAAGATTTCATTGGCAAATTCATCCAATTTTTTTACTTCTTCCCCATGAATATTAATGTCTCCCGTTACACCGAGAATTTCAGCAAGCCCTGCCTTATTTACCTCCCTTGAAACTATTTTAGCAGCTAGGGTTATATCTGCAAAAAGTTCTGTAAAGGCTCCCGTGGCTCCGGGGTGCTTCATCTGCTCCTCAACGAGGAATCTGGTCAGGGTTCTTGTCTGTTTATCCATTTTCCTCCTTCGGTATATATTTTAAGCTTAGAGAATAAGCCAATCAAAGAACCCATTTTGACTGTACAATATTTAGAAAATATAATTACTTCACTAATGGAAAAATCTAAACTTAAACGAAATATAGAATCTATTATTTGGACTATTGTTATTGTTTTCCTCCTTAGAGCCTTCGTGGTTCAAGGATATGTGATACCCTCGGGCTCTATGGAAGATACACTTTTACCAGGAGATTTTGTGTTAGCTGCAAAATTCGTGTACGGTCTTGAAATACCGTATACAGGAGTAAAATTCTTCCAGTTCTATAAACCCAAAAGACAGAAGATTGTAATATTTCTGTTTCCCGTGGATAAACACAGAGATTTTGTTAAAAGATGTATTGGACTTCCGGGAGATACCATACAGATAATAAATAAGGTGGTTTATGTAAATGGAAAACCTCTGGACGAACCTTATGCTGAGCATAAAGACCCTCGCGTTTTTCCTCCGCTAGTTGAGGTGGATACACCCTTTAAACAGAAAATGTATCAGGAAGCTTGGATGGAAGGAAAATTTATTAACGAGGATAGAGTAAGAGATAATTTTGGACCTGTGGTTGTGCCGGAAAATCATATATTTGTAATGGGTGATAATAGGGATTATTCCTTTGATTCGCGATTTTGGGGACCTGTTCCCATGAAACTTCTGAAGGGAGCGCCTCTAATCATATATTTTTCCATAGATCCTGAACAACCTGTATGGAAGCTTTGGAAGAAAATCCGTTTTGGGAGACTTTTCAAAATTGTCCTCACCGCCTGATTTTCCAGTGATGAATATCCTGGAATTAAAGGAAAAAAAGGGGAATTATCCGGGTGTTGTGGTGGAAATAGGTTTTGGCCACGGAGAGTTTCTCCACTACCTGGCTGACGTGAAATTGAATTTTCTCATAGTTGGCATCGAGATTGCCTCAAAATATTTTAAAAAAGTGATGTATAGAATGTTGAGAGAAGGAATTCCTAATGTAGTTCTTTTGAAAGAGGACGCCAGAACGGTATTATATTATGCATTTGAACCCAATAGCATAGACGAAATTTATGCAAATTTTCCCGATCCCTGGCCAAAAAGCGGGCAGAAAAAAAGGCGAATCACAAATGAGAAAAGTCTGAGATTAATATTTTCCCGTTTAAAAAAAGGAGGAACGTTTTATCTTTCTACTGATTCGGTTATTTTAAAAGAAGAGCTTCTGGAATTCGTGAGAGAAAGGGGAATGGAGATTGAGAAACGCTCAGGATCCCCATTCCCCATCAAAACTAAATATGAAAGGAAGTGGCAAAGTTCAAACAAAGAAATTCATTACTTTATAATTAAGAAAAGTGATGAAGATAACTTCGGAGTGGAAGAAGGGGAGGTCATTGTAACCATGCCGCATGTGGTGGTAGAGGCATCGAAAAGCTTTTTAAAGGATTTTATTGGTAAATTTAAACCATTTGAAAAAAAAGAGAAAGGCTGCCATTTTAAATCTGAGAGGGCATTTCTAGCAAATACAGAGGATGAAATATTAATTCCCATTCTAATAAATGAGGAATTTATCAATCAACGAATATTTGTATCTCTCAGACGGAAGGGAGAAGAATACACATTGAAGCTTTACGAAAGGGATAAGATTATAGTTACGAGATGTGTATTGAAGGACTTGTATAGTATAAAAGACTTTATCCTCAGAAACTTTGAGGTTAAAATAGTGAGGGGAAACTTATAGGAGGTAAGAATGAAAGTCCTTAAAATAAGTTCCGGAATTTTGGTTGTTTTCTCTCTCTTGGCGTCAGGTTGTTTTTTTGGTACTTTTCAAACAGCTCAAACTCTGGAACCCGGGGGAGTTGATGCGGGATGGTACATAAATTACCCCTTCTATTTTGATAAGGTATCGAGGGAAGAAGCAAAAGATAGAGGAAATGCTTATATACTCCCCAATATTGGTGGATATATAGGTTATGGAACCAATGGTTCTTTTGATGTGGGACTGAGAGGGAGTTTGGGGGAAGGAATTGGTCCTTATGGTAAATTACGCCTTTTGAATGAGACTCCATTCAGTCTCGGAACCCTTTTCGGATTCGGTTACCATCCTGTTGCGCAAGGTATCAGCCTACATCTGGACCTTCTTATTTCGAAAAGACTATCCCGATTTTCCTCTATTTATACAGGCTTGGAAATTCTGAGGATGCCTGATTACAGGAGAGGAACAGATGCGCCTGAAATTCAGGATGTCGATGAATTCAAGCAATTTGAAGCAATATTTTTTGGAATAAAAGCCTCCAGAAGAGGAGGGGGAAGGTATCGGAGCCTTCCCTTTGGAATTACCCTTGAGTTTACATTTCCTTTAACTGAGAATCCTGCATTAATCTTTGGTGTGCAATTCGAAAGATGAAGCATGTTTTAAAGATATTGAAAAAAGGCGGAGTGGTTGCTGTTCCCACAGATACTGTTTACGGCCTTATAGCTCTGGCTGATAATAGACAAGCTGTAGAAAAGATTTACAGTATAAAAAGAAGGCCGCGGTATAAACCCCTACCAGTGTTTGTGGAAGATATTGAAAGCGCAATTAAGCTCTTACGAGATGTCCCCGATTACGCCATTAGGCTTATGGAAGCTTTTTGGCCCGGCCCACTAACAGTAGTAGGTTATGCCTCTCCTGAAGCTCCACAACTTGCAGTATCCCCCGAGGGTAAGATTGGCATAAGGATTCCCTGGGGAAAAGAAATTCGGGAGATATTGCAAACAATAAAGGTTCCGCTGGTATCAACCAGTGCCAATATCTCCGGAAGTCCTCCACTCCGTAGCGGAGATGAGGTGAAAAGTGTACTGGGTGAAGAAATAGACTACGTGGTGGAAGGGCATACGGGAGCTCTTGCCTCCACAGTTGTTGAAATTACAGCTAAACAGCCGAAAATACTCAGAAAAGGGAAAATCGGCATAATGGATATTGAAAAAAGATTAGATATTGAAGTAAAATTAGCGGAGAGTTTGAATTTAAGTGTTTTATACATATGTACAGGTAATACATGTAGAAGCCCCATGGCAGAATGGATTTCAAGGAGATTAACAATTAATTGCAAAAATATTATCTACAGTTCAAGAGGAACTAATACCATTCCGGGATATCCTCCACCTGATGAAGTTGTCATGGTACTAAAGGAAATCGGCATAGATATTGAAAGTCACCAATCCCAGCAGCTGGAGCGTCAGGATATAGAGGCAGCGGATTTGATTATCTGCATGGAACATAAACATGTACTTCAGATACCTGAATCTTATAGAGTGAAGACTGTGCTTCTTTCAGGGGGAAGTGAGGATATCGAAGACCCCATTGGCAGAGGTCTTGCTTTTTATCAATTAATTCGCGATAAAATTCTCTATTATCTCGAGAATATATGGCTTCCATATTTCCGCAGGAAGTTTGAACATTGTTAAGTTTTTGCACGTTCGCGACTTAGAAAATATAATTTTAAAAACAAAGGAGGGATAATGGATTTTAAAATACTGGTTATAAATCCAGGTTCTACATCCACTAAAATTGCCCTCTATAGAAATGAGAAAGAATTATTTTCTGCCAGCATTTCTCATGATATTAACACTATAAGCAAATATGAGAGAATCATAGATCAGTTTGATTTTAGGAGAGAGACAATCCTCCAGGAACTTGAAAAAAGAGGAATAAAATTAGAAGAACTGAGTGCGGTAGTGGGGAGAGGAGGACTTCTCAGGCCAATTCCTGGTGGAACCTATAAAGTAACGCCTAAGATGCTGGAGCACTTGAAAATTGGGATTCAGGGAGAGCATGCATCCAATTTAGGTGGCTTGCTGGCTGATTCCATTGCTACTCCTCTTGGAATACCCGCATTTATTGTGGATCCCGTGGTTGTTGATGAAATGGAACCCATTGCCAAAGTTACAGGCCTTCCTGAAATAAAGAGGAGAAGTATTTTCCATGCACTTAACCAGAAGAGGGTGGCTAGACTTGCAGCAAAAGATCTGGGAAAAACTTATGAAACAGTAAATCTCATAGTGGTGCATCTGGGAGGGGGTATCAGTATAGGTGTCCATAAGAGAGGAAAGGTTGTGGATGTAAATAATGCTCTAAATGGAGACGGCCCCTTTGCACCTGAGAGGGCAGGAAGTCTTCCAGCATGGGATCTGGTTAAATTGGTTCTTTCTGGTCAATATACTGAAGGTGAATTGAAGAAAAAATTAGCGGGTAAAGGTGGCATTGTGGCTCATCTGGGAACAAATGATATGAGGGATGTGGCAAAGAGAATAGCGCAAGGTGACAAAGAGGCAGAATTCATCATGGAAGCTATGGCGTACAATGTCGCCAAATGGATAGGTGCTGGAGCCACTGTCCTCGAGGGCGATGTTGATGCTATTGTGATTTCTGGTGGGCTTGCATATTATCAGAAATTTATAGACTGGATTAAAAAGAGGGTGAGCTTTATCTCCCGGATACTTTTATATCCCGGAGGTGATGAGATGAGGGCCCTTCTTGAGGGGGCTTTAAGGGTTTTAAGAGGAGAGGAAGAGGCGAAAATTTATGAGGAGTATTTAAAGGAGGAGGAGAAATGATCAAGAGACTTGATGAACTTGTTGAAAAAGTAAAAGGAGAACCTTCTAAAAGGCTGGTAGTTGCAGCAGGAGAAGACCCACATACTATAGAAGCAGTAGCTAAGGCAAAAAAAGAAGGCCTTGTAGATGTTACCATGGTAGGGAATATGGAAAAAATCAAACATGTAGCTGGAGAGCACGGAGTTGACCCTGATATTTTTGACGAGATTATTCATGAGGAGGACTCCAAAAAGGCTGCAAAGCTGGCTGTGAAACTCATACGCGATGGTAAAGGTGATATGCTAATGAAGGGCCTTGTCAAGACAGCAGACTACATGCGCGCAATTCTTAACAAGGAAGAGGGATTACTCCCTCCCGGAGGATTACTTTCTCATGTTACCCTGGTGGAATTCCCTCTTTATCCAAAACTTCTCATTGTGGCAGATGTTGCTGTGATAATTGCTCCTGACCTTGCTCAAAAGGTGAAAATGCTTGAATATTCTATTAAAGTAGCCCATGAATTGGATATAGAAACACCAAAAGCTGCAATTATAAGTGCTGTGGAGACTGTTAATCCTAAAATGCCATCTACACTAGATGCAGCATTGATTAGGGTTATGGCAGAAAGGGGACAGATAAAGGGAGCCCTTGTGGATGGCCCCATGGCATTGGATATAGCGGTTTCAAAAGAATGTGCTGAAATAAAAGGAATCAGGTCCGAGGTTGCAGGGGATGCCGATATTCTTATTTTTCCCAACATTGAGACGGGGAATGTATTCTTTAAGACATGCACACAGCTTTCTGGTGGCAGAATTGCCGCAATTGTTGCTGGGACCACTGCACCCTGTGTTCTGACTTCTAGAGCAGACAGCGAGGATTCCAAATTTCTTTCCATTGCATTAGCAGCCCTTATGGCAGGAAAGGGGTGGTAAGATGAAAATATTGACTCTCAATTGTGGAAGTTCTTCTGTAAAATATCAAGTATACGATTGGGAAAAGAAAAGGCCACTCTGTAAAGGTATAGTGGAAAGGGTTACTATTGGAGGTTCTTTCATATTTCACGAAGTACCTGGGAAAGACCCTTTAAGAGTAGAACATGAATGTCCTGACCACAAAATCGCTATTAAGCTGGTGATAGACACCATCCTGGACCCGGATGTGGGTGTTATAAAAGATCTCTCTGAAATCAGAGCAGTTTCCCATCGAGTGGTACATGGAGGTGAAAAATTCACAAAATCGGTAGTTATTGATGATGAAGTAATTAGAGTTTTTAAAGAATTAAGTTATCTAGCTCCACTGCATAATCCTGCAAATGTTATGGGTATAGAAGCAGCAAGAGAGCTGGTTCCCGATGTTCCACATGTAGCTGTTATGGATACTGCTTTTCTACAAACAATGCCCAAATTTGTGTATCTTTATGCAGTCCCTTATGAATGGTATGAAAAACATGGAGTAAGAAGATATGGGTTTCATGGAACCTCTCACCTCTATGTATCGAGAAGGGCTGCTGCACTTTTGAAAAAGAAGCCCCAAGAAGTTAATCTCATAACAGCACATATTGGCAATGGCGCTTCTATCACTGCAATAAAAAATGGAAAAGCCTTCGATCACTCTATGGGATTTACACCCCTTGAAGGGTTGATAATGGGTACCAGATCCGGGGATATAGATCCCGCTATAATTCCATACATTATGGATAGAGAGGGTATTACAGCCCATCAGGTTGTTGAAATTCTGAATAAGAAGAGTGGAATTCTGGGCATAACCGGCAAGTACACTGATAGAAGGGATGTGGAAATAGCTGCTGAAAAAGGAGATGAGAGAGCCAAGCTTGCGATAGAGATGGAAGCCTACAGAATAAAAAAATATATAGGCGCGTATATGGCTGCTCTGGGTAAGGTGGACGCCATTGTGTTCACTGCTGGAGTTGGAGAAAAGGGCTGGATAATAAGAGAGAAATCCCTGGAGGGCCTTGATTATCTCGGAATAAAGTTGGATAAGGAAAGGAACAGGAATGCAATGAGTAGAAATCATGAATTTATAATCTCAGCCGATGATTCACCTGTTAAGGTTTTTGTGATACCTACGGATGAAGAGCTTGTTCTGGTGGAGGACGCTGTTGCAATCCTTGAGGGTAGATATGATGTTCCCGAGAAATTTATATATTCGTTTGAGTCTCCTGACTACGTTAATGAATTCCGAGAGGAGGCATATAGGAGAGAGCTTGAAAAGAAAAAAGGCAAGTTGAGTTGATATCGATTTTTTTGTTTCTTTCATTTACTTTTACTCCATTTAAGGTGGGAGAGAAACTCATCTTTGATGTTTCATATGGTCCCTTCAAGGCAGGAGAGATGATACTGGAAGTTATGAAGATAGATACTTTAAGGGGAAAGGAGGTATATAAATTCCATCTAAGCGCGAGAACAACCGGAACATTTAGCTATTTTTTTAAAGTGGCTGATGATCTCTATTCTTACGTAACCACCGATTCATTTTTCACGTTGAGATATGAAAAATACTTGAAAGAGGGCAAGTTCACCACCGAGGCTTGGATAGACTATTATCCTCAAGGGGATAGTGCCCGATATCCAAATGGGAAAAGCTATCCCATTCCTCATGGTGCACTGGATCCACTTTCTGTATACTACTATATTAGAACAAAACATCTAAAGCCAGGTGATACCCTGAGGGTTCCCTTTCATGTGGACAGAAGAAGTAGAATGATGAAAATTATAGTTCTGGATTATAGGAAATTCAGGGGAATGAATTGCATCGTTCTCAAGCCGGATTTTAAAGAGGCCAATATTATAAAGTCTGGAGGGGAAATGGAAGTCTGGCTTCAAATAGATGAGAAGAAAATACCTCTTCAATTAAGAAGTAAGCTTTTTTTCGGAACATTAAAGGCTGTTCTCAGGGATTATGTGCCTTCGACCACTCAATAAAGATTTCATTTAGGATTTTTATAGCTGAAAAGATACGTGGTCCTGGCCTCGAAATAATATCTTGATCCAGGACAAAAATCTGATGTTCTTTTACAGCTTTTATATTCTCCCACCCCAGTCTCTTAGCAATCTCTTCCTTTTGCGCCCCTGGATATGACAGAATTATAATATCCGGTGATTTTTTTATAATATCCTCCTGGGGAGGAGAAAAATAACCAGTATTCCGATCAGCAAATATATTTCTTCCTCCAGCAACTTCAATAATCTCATTAATGAAACTTTTCC
>QNDO01000009.1 GCA_003644895.1 Candidatus Hydrothermota bacterium
GAATCTACCTTGAGAATCTCAGTGCTCAGGGAGATTCCTTGGTGCTTTCGGATATTAATGGTTTACTAAGCTCCGATTCTCTTCGTTTCAGTGCCAAAACAGTAATTTGGAAAGAGATTGAAATCAGAAATGCCCTACTGCATTACTCTTTTCTGGATTCATATGGTGATTTTAGAACACCTTTTTTAAAAACACAAGGTAGGAATTTTCAGGATGTTTATGTAAAATTTGTCAATAAGAAGGATACCTTAGTTCTCAAAAAAATACATCTAAAATTCAAAAAAAATAGTCTGGATGGTGAAGGGCATATTATCCTTAAAGGATGGCGCTTCAAGATCATAGTCAAAAATCTTCAAATTAATGAACAGGGAGTCCGGTCAGAAGTCACTGGCAAAATCGAGGGAACACCTGAAAATTTTGAGGCTAGCGCATTTATGTACAATACCTTCTATAAAGACTTAAAGCTGGGCCACATAAGTCTTACACTTCAAAGAAGCAAAAATTATTTCATTTTGAAAAGCATATATCTTCAGAACAACAAAAGTAATTTAACCGGATATCTTGTTCTTAGAGGGGACAGTCTTACAGGGAACCTCAAAGGGATCCTTCATCTTGAAGATTTTAAAATTAAGGGCATCTCAAGAGGAACAGCGGTGCTGGAGCTGGCATTCAATAGACAGGATACCATCTTTTATACTAACAGCTTCATAGGCCTTGCGGGAGTGAGAACGGACTTTTTTTCATTGAAAGACGCATGGGTCACTATAGTATCCAGAACCTCACAGATCCAAAATATCCATATTTTCGCAGAAAGCCTTCAGGTTATGGAATATGGCGTAGATTCTCTGATTATGGATTCCGATCTTGAAAAATTTTCTCTGGTGAATTTGGACCTAAAAACCTGGAAAGGGACAGACTCCATTAGATTGGTTTCCAGAATCAAATACTCTAAAGATACCCTTGAAATTCTCGCAACTACCCTTAGAGGCTTGATAAAAGGAGTTGAAATAGACAACTATGAACCTATTCTGATCAAAAAAGAGAGAGAAAAGGTTGGAATCAGAGTGGGGAAAATTCATATCGGCGATGGAAAAGTATATGCTCAAGGGGTTGTCAATCTGGAGAGGGAAAACATCACTCTTAATTATGATGTCGAAAATCTCACTCTCAAGGGCCTTTTTGGCATATACGGTAACTTTTCATCCAGAGCCACCCTCACAGGTGATATGAAAAAGCCGAATATTTCCATGTCTCTGACGGGAGAAGAAGTAACATATAGGGACAACAGTGTTCAGTTTTTCTCTATACATCTTCTATACGAAAATAACAAGATGACAGTGGACAGTGTATCCATCCAGGATCCAAAATTCTGTTTATCAGGAAAAGCACAGTATCCTTTGATTATAACTCTAAAACCAGTTGAATTGAAAATTGAAAAAAATTCTCCGTTTTATTCGTCCTTCACAGTGAAAATTTTCGAACCCCTATTATTTAACCAGTTTATTGGGGATATTTTCATTTTTCAGGAAGGTCTAATTTATGGGTCTACTGAAATTTACGGCACCCTGGAGCAACCCAACTTTGAGGGAAACATATACTTCGAAAATCTTTCTGGAATATTTACACCTCTCGAAATACCTTTTGACAGTTCCTATCTGACCATGACACTGGAAAAAACCGCCTGGAATCTGGAAAACATCAATTTCAGGACTCCTACAGGCAGCATCACAGGAAAAGGCACAATCCTGAATCACCCGAAAATCTTTCATGAGATGCAACTATACCTCATGGTTAAAAATGTGGAAGTTTATCCCGCTTATGACCTTTACTCCAGAGTATCCGGTACACTGGATGTTTTTAAAACAGGGAATGAGATTCTGGTGAAAGGTGATCTACTTGCTGAAGAAGCAGATCTTTATGCAGGATTTAAGAAGAGGAGAAAGGGTGGACAACCTTCTCCCTCACCGCTTCGCATAAATATCAATATACATTCTAATGGTAACACCTATCTTGAAAATGAGCTTGCTGAAATTGAGTTTAAAGGGGACCTTAACTATAAATTCGATGGTCTAAGAACAATCCTCAGTGGAGAATTTACAACTATCCAGGGAACCTTTCTGTATATTGACAGAGTATTTGATATATATGAGGGTCGTATTTTCTTCGATAATTCAGAAGGAATCAATCCTGAACTGGATATTAAGGCAAGAACAGAAGTCGATTCATTCACGGTTTATTTAGAGCTCAGGGGAACTCTGGAAAAACCGGAGGTCACTCTTTATTCAGAACCTACGCTATCTGAGCCTGATATAGTGTCTCTTCTCTCCTTTGGCAGGCCTTTGAGAGAGATTCCTCTCTCGGTAAGTGACATGGATGTGATTAAATCACGGGCTTTTAACATTGCGGAGGATATCCTCTCAAGAAACTTAAAGAGAAAACTAAGGATACGGGAACTTGAAATAGGCACTGGTCTCACAGGGGAGGACCCCCACTTCACCGTTGGTTTTTACCTTTCCAAAAATCTTTTCTTCCGGTATACTCATGATTTCATAGAAATTGACAAAGATATCTTCTATATGAGGTACAGACTCTATAGCGGTTTAGGTATATATGCAGAAAAAGATAAAGAGGGGGCATTCTCCCTTGGTTTAGAATACGAATTTGAATTTTAAAATGTACGCAGATATCATCATACCTGATACAAAAACTGATTTTTTCACTTACAGACTTAAAGATGAACATATTTCTGAAATCACTCCTGGAAGGGTGGTGGTGGTTCCCTTCAAAAATAAAAAGGTTAAGGGCGTGGTGTACAGAACCAAAAAAGAATGTGAACTCCAACTCCCCGAAATTAAATGGGTGGAGGAAATTTTACCAGAGGATATTTCTACATTACCCACTCTCATCAAACTAGCTGAGTGGATTTCTCAATATTATTTTTCTCCTCTATCGGAAACAATAAAGCTCTTTTTCCCACCCAAAACTCTGGAAAGGGAAACAAAAGAGTACAGGCTCAGACAGCAGAATATAGAGTCTAAAGATCCCTTAATTCAATATTTTAAAAAGAGATATCCCCGATGGATAAGCCTGAAGACAGTGTTAAACAACTTCGGAGAGGCAGCAAGAAGAAAACTGGAGAAGCTTGTAAGAGGAGGAATCATTGAGGAGAGGGAAAAAATTTACACCAGGAAAGAAAAAGAATTTCGTGTTTACCCTGTGACCACAAGAAGTATACCCCATAATCCCACACCTGCGCAAAAGGAAGTACTCAGGAAATTTAAAGAAAAGATAAGCCATAAGCCGAGTACTTTCCTTCTTTTTGGTGCAACAGGAAGTGGAAAAACCATGGTTTACAGCTGGATCATGAAAGAGTTCGTGGAGAGCGGTATGTCAGTGATAGTTCTGGTACCTGAAATATCCCTGACACCTCAGATCACAGATTTCTTTCTCAGAATTTTCGGGGATATGGTGACATTTTATCATTCGGCACTCAGTGATGCAGAACGCAGATGGATCTTCACAAGAGTAAGAAAGGGAGAGAAGAGGGTTATTGTAGGACCTCGGTCGGCCTTATTCCTTCCAGCCCCTCAACTGGGTCTCATTGTAGTGGACGAGGAACATGATACATCATATAAAGAAGAGGAAAGAACTCCCTGCTATAATGCGAGGGATGTGGCGGTATTTTATGGTAATCTGCTCAACATTCCGGTGATACTTGGAAGTGCTACTCCGTCTCTTGAATCATTTTATAATGCAACTGCGGCAAGGAAATACACTCTCTTGGAGCTGAAGGAAAGAATCCCAGGATATTCCAATCCTACTATAGAGATAATAGATATGAAAGAAGAGAAAGCTCCTGCTGGTATATCCATACATCTGTTGGATGAAATAAAGAAGACCATTGAAAGCAACAAACAGGTAATGCTATTTTTAAACAGAAGAGGATTCTCGCCCTATTTAATATGCAGAGATTGCGGATATATTATGAAATGTCCTCATTGTAGTGTGGGGCTTGTTTATCATAAAAAAGAAGGGGTTCTAAAATGTCATCTATGCGGTTACAAAGCGAAAATACCCGACATCTGCCTCAAATGTGGCTCACCTAACTTGAAGCTTATGGGAGTTGGTACTCAAAAAGTGGAAGAAGTAATTAAGAACCTCTTCAGCAACATCCAGATAGCCAGAATGGATGTGGACGCAGTCTCAAAAAAAGGCATGGTACCTAGAATATATGAAGATTTTTATCACGGGAAATTAAAGATACTCGTAGGAACCAAGATGTTAGGTAAAGGATTTGATTTTCCAAATCTCGGACTTGTGGGTGTCATTAATGCAGATATAGGGCTTGGGATGCCTGATTTTAGAGCGGAAGAGAGAAGTTTTCAGCTACTCTATCAGGTTGCAGGCAGAATTAGGAAAGGCGGTAAGGTAATAATTCAGACCCACAATCCAGAATCCCGTGCAATATCCACTATCAAAAAGTTCGATTATCGTGCCTTTGTACTGAATGAATTGGCAGATAGAAAAAAATATGGATATCCTCCTTATAGAAGACTGACCTCTATTGAAATTGAAGGAAGGGATCTTAATAAAGTAATAGAATTTTCTCAGACAATTTTCAACTTACTTGAAAAATCAAAGAAACAGGAAGTTGAACTACTGGGTCCAGCCAGCTGTCCACGTGAAAAAATACGGAATAAATATCGTTATAGGATCCTACTTAAATATAAAAAGTACGAAAATCTAAATGCTACTTTGAGAGTCCTCAAAGAAATAAAAATACCAACAAACTTCACTTTAAAAGTGAATGTGGACCCTCTTGATTTGATGTAGTTACTGTATCCTTACAGCCACAACATCTGGTGTCAGAGCTGCTGAAAGATATCCTGTGGCACCTTGAAGGTTGCTGTAACCAGGAACACCTGACTCAAATTTTCCATAAATAGCCGTAATTGAGATGAGATAATCACCTTGAGGAGAAGCTCCAAAAATTTGTGGATCAAGCAGCAAGGTAGTGTCACTTACCACTTCAGAGTAAAGAACACCTCCTCCAATCTTAACCAAACGTACCATATAAGAACTAGCGCTGTCACTGTGCGTCCAGACTACATTGAGATTTTGAAGAGAATCAGCAAAGATAACAGTATCGCCTGGCGTGATGATACTGAACTCACCGGGTAATATCACATTCCCACTGACATTTCCGTCAGGGGCCTCTATGGATATATTGTAACGTGTGAGAGGTATAAGTGAATCTGGACTTCCCTGGTAATAGCCACCACCGATGTCATCGAGGGTTTCACCAGCAAATACCACCTTAGCACCTTCTACAGGTTCAAGGCCTGCTGGAAGATCAGGAAGATCAAAGGCTGTGTCTTGAGGTTCTGGTGGGGTTATTGAAGGTGCTTCAGATTCACCGGAAATATCAAGACTTGCCTCTGCAACAACTGCAAGGGCTATGTTAACATTAAGGGTATCCAATTTTGTAGCACTTAATTGCGCACTCACCACAAGCTGTTTAAATTCTTCCCTCTGGCAGGAGGTAATGATAAGTAAAAATAAAATTGGAATAATTTTTTTAAACATATCATGCCTCCCATATTTTTATAAGGGCTTGCCCCTTACACAAATCTTCTTTTTCTCCTTTATATTGAATCCTACCCTCAGCAATTACCCAA
This sequence comes from Candidatus Hydrothermota bacterium, assembly GCA_003644895.1. Lineage (GTDB taxonomy): Bacteria > Hydrothermota > Hydrothermia > UBA1063 > UBA1063 > B29-G16. Next base: position 5,679 of record QNDO01000009.1, read on the forward strand.
TTTTTCTTCTTTTTAACCACCTCGCCCATAACTACTATTTCTCTTTCACATAAAACAGGTTTTAAGAATTTCACCTCAATTTTTGCCGTTACAGCCTTCGCAGAAATACTGGATGCTGCGTATATCATGGCTTCATCCAGCAAAGTGGAAAGGATACCTCCGTGAATCACACCCCTGTATCCTTGATATTCTCTAGGAATTTTTATATCAATTAATGCCTTCCCCTCTCTGTTCCAGATCCTTGCTTTGAGTCCAATGGGGTTAGATTTACCACAAACAAAACAATAATCATCATTTTCAAACAGGTTGTTCATCAAAACCTCCAGTTCCGAAATTCAAAGTAAACTGACCTGTCTTCCAATTTTATCTCAAGTTTTTTCACAAGGCTATCCTGAAGAATTAGACGAACTTCTCTAAATTGAGAAAGTGTATCTCTGGGGAAAATGGTTATAAGATTATTCTGATAGTCGGGTATTACTTTGAAGACACTATCATTTAAGAGGTAACCAAAATCAAGCCATTTGTAAACACCAGGAATTACATCACGACTGGAGTCTCCACTCTCGGGGAAATAAGTCCACAGAGTATCTCCCTTTAGTCTGTAAACGGTTTTATCTGGATATTTTATCTGCATCTCAAGTATCTTACCGGTGCGTCTCAGTGTCCCCGAAAAAGTATCCACTATATTACTATTCTCATAAAATATTCTTTCTGTAAAATCCACCTGAAAATTCTTATTTTTTAAATATTCTATTTGAAATTGAAGATTTGAAGAAATAAATACGAGCGTAATCAGAAAAATCATTGTAGTCTCTGCTTCATCAGTTTTGCCACTTCCTCTGGCTCTTTAGCTACAGGAACGCCTCTAGATTCAAAGGCCTTGATTTTCTCCTCTGCAGTACCTTCAGAACCGGATATGATAGCACCAGCATGTCCCATCCTCTTTTCTTTAGGTGCGGTTCTACCTGCTATAAATGCCACCACTGGCTTACTAAACTCTTTTTCTATATACAGGGCTGCCTCCTGTTCATCCGTACCACCTATCTCACCAACAAGGACCACTCCTTCTGTCTCTTGGTCTTCCTGAAACATCTTCAAAAGATCAATAAATTTGGATCCTATTATGGGGTCACCCCCAATTCCTATAGCGGTAGTCTGTCCCAGCCCATAAGCTGTAAGATGACTCACTATCTCATAGGTCAATGTTCCACTTCTTGAGATCACACCCACCTTTCCCCTTTTGAAAATGTGCCCGGGTAAAATTCCCACCTTGGCTTCTCCAGGAGTAATGAGACCTGGACAATTAGGTCCTATCAATCTTGCGCCCTTCTCCTCCACAAATTTTACCACCTTTACCATATCCTGAACCGGTATGCCTTCTGTAATGGCAACAATAAGTTTTACGCCAGCATCTGCAGCTTCCATTATAGCATCAGCTGCAAAGGCTGCAGGAACAAAAATACAGGATGTATTTGCACCTTCTTTTTCCACAGCTTCCCTTACGGTATTGAAAACCGGAATTCCGTGAACTTTCTGTCCCCCTTTTCCTGGGGTGACACCTGCCACTACATTGGTACCATATTCCTTCATTAATTTGGCATGAAATGATCCATCTCTTCCAGTAATACCCTGAACAACAACCCTCGTATCCTTTCCAACAAGAATGGCCATTTTGTCCTCCTTGCTTTTCTTTTTGATTCGAATGATAATTATAAAGATGAAAAGTAAAATTTTAAAGAAACTACTGGATTTTCTGGAAGAGGACATACCTTTTGGAGATATAACGTCATCAATAATACCTGCTGATAAAAATATCAATGCACGTATTGAAGCAAGGGAAAATTTAAAGATATTTGGCATCCAGTATGCAGGGCTCCTCTTAGATTATTTTGGGATTCAGCACCGCTTTCTAAAAAAAGATGGCGAATGGGTAAGAAAAGGAGAAAAAATTGCCACTTTAAATGGAAATGCACGACAAATACTTCAGCTGGAGAGAACAGTTCTGAATCTCCTTGCTCATCTTTCGGGTATTACTACCCTGACACACTTTTTCATCATGAAGGCAAAAGCTGTAAATCCTGCAGTAAAGATTGCCTGTACCCGAAAGACCCTGCCTGGATTGAGATTTTTTGAGAAAGAGGCCTGCCTGGCCGGTGGTGCGGACCCTCACCGATTTTCTCTCTCCGATATGATTCTCATTAAAGACAATCATATCAAAATCTTGGGGGGGGTTGAACAGGCATTAAAAGAAGCTAAAAGGTTTGCCAGCTTTACAAAAAAAATTGAGATAGAGGTGGAAAATAAAGAGGACGCTTTAAAGGCTGCTGAGATGGGAGCCAACATTATCATGCTGGACAATATGGAACCCCATGAAATAAGGGAGGTAATAGCCCTTCTGGAAAAGGAAAAAGTTAGAGAGAAGGTTATTCTTGAAGCCTCCGGGGGGATTAACCTTGAAAACATTGAAGAATATGCAAAAACAGGGGTGGATATAATATATGTAGGTAGAATAACCTATGGTGCATATCATTGTGATATAAGTATGGAGGTTGAAGAGTGAGAGCAGGGATTATTGGATGTGGAGCCATCGGATCATTCCTTGCCAGAGAAATCGACAGAGGCAATGTGGCTCACATGAAACTTGTTGCACTGTTTGATATAGATTTAAATAAGGTATATAAACTTGTGGAGTCTTTAGAACATAAGCCTCAAATAGCTGATAGTTTTGAGAAATTTTTAAAATTACCCGTGGATTTTGTAATAGAGGCAGCCTCCCAGCAGGCAGTTTTTCAGTATGCAGAAAAAATCTTAAAGCAAAAAAAACCGCTTCTTCTTATGAGTGCAGGTGCTCTTGCAGATGATAGATTAAGAGAAAAATTATTTCGGGTGGCTCGGGAAAATAATACCAAAATTTATATTCCCTCTGGTGCCATTGCGGGGCTTGACGGCCTCAAGGCAATGAGCAATGTGAGACTTCACCGTGCAAGACTCACTACACGAAAATCCCCCTCTGCATTGGGGGTTAAAACGGAGAAGCCTGTTGTGGTTTTCTCAGGGAATGCCCATGAAGCAGCCAAAAGATATCCCCAAAATATTAATGTTGCGATTGCATTTGGTCTGGCTGCTCATGCCATAGATATCCTCCAGGTAGAGATTGTAGCTGACCCAGGAGTTTCAAGGAATATACACACAATAGAAGTAGAGGGGGAGGCTGGAAAACTGGAAATTACACTGGAAAATTTTCCCTTCCCGGACAATCCAAAAACAAGTTTTCTCGCAGCACTTTCTGCTCTTCAGGTGTTAAAAAATATAGCATCCAATGTAGTAATTGGAGGTTAAAATGAAGGATTTTGCTATAACAATCCTGGATTTGCTGAAACAACCAGGAGTAGAGTATGGCGATGTGAGGGTGGTACATATTGTTGAAGAAAACATTGTGGTGAAAAACGGTAAAATTGAAGACATCAGAAGAGAAGAGAATCTCGGATTTGGTATAAGAGTTATGATAAATGGTGCCTGGGGTTTTGCTTCCTCCAGTAACCTCACCATAGTGAGTGCAGATAAGGCTATCAAGAACGCTGTAGGTGCAGCAAAAGCAGCCTCCCTGACCGGAATCAAAACGGAGTTTCATAAGGAAGAAGCTTATATAGAAAGATATGTAGTTCCCTTTGAAAAAGATCCTTTTTCCATCAGCATTGAAGAAAAAATAAAACTGCTTCTTACACTTGATGAACTACTGAAGGACAAACATGTTATAAACAGATATAGTCACTTAAATTTTAAACGACTTCATCAGGTTTTTGCATCCACAGAAGGCTCTGTGATCGAACAAGAATTTATTGATTCTGGTGGCGGAATAAGTGTTATTACTATGAAAAATGGAGAAATACAGACCCGATCCTTTTCAAACTATGGACGAAGAGGATTTGAATTTATCGAAGAGCTGGACCTTGTACAAAAGGCCCAGCAAATCAAAGAACAGGGGATACAACTCCTCAATGCTCCCCTTTGCCCCGAAGGCATTATGGATGTCATCATCGATACCGACCAGATGGCCCTTCAAATTCACGAGTCAATAGGCCACGCTCTGGAACTTGACAGAGTTCTTGGATATGAAGCGTCTTATGCAGGAACAAGTTTCGCAACCCTGGATAAATTGAACAGTTTTCAGTATGGATCTGAAATTTTGAATGTTTACCAGGATGCAACTTATCCAGGAGGATTGGGTACCTTCGGCTTTGATGATGAAGGTGTAAGGGCAAAAAAGGAGGTATTGATACAGGAAGGCATTCTTAGAGGATACTTATCTTCAAGAGATACAGCTCCGCGCATTGGCAGAAAAAGCTCAGGGGCCGCCCGGGCGCAGGACTGGTCTAGGATTCCTATTGTTAGAATGACAAACATCAATCTGGAACCCGGAGAATCTTCGCTGGAGGAGATGATCCAAGAGACAAAAGAAGGAATTTTCCTGCAAACCAACAAAAGCTGGTCAATTGATGATAAAAGGCTCAATTTTCAGTTTGGAACTGAAATAGGATGGCTTATAAAAAATGGGAAAATAAAGAGCCTGTGTAAAAACCCTGTATATACAGGCATCACACCCCAATTCTGGAGATCCCTGGTCAAAATTGGAAATAGAGATGAATTTAAAATGTGGGGGATATTAAACTGTGGTAAAGGAGAACCGGGCCAAATAATGAGGGTGGGACATGGTTCTCCTCCCTGTAAGTTCAAAAATATAAAAGTATTTCCCGGGAAATGAATAAAAAAATTTATGTTTCATTAATTTTTACATTTTTATTTTTTATATTATCCTGCACCGAAAGACCTCGTTATTCCACACATACTTATTTGGTTATGGGAACACTTCTCAATGTAACCCTGCCTGAAGATTACAATACTTATGCAGATTCTGTCTTTAAAATCTTTGCTCTTGTGGATACCTTGATGAATCCCCTCAATCCTAATTCAGATGTTTATCGTCTAAACCACAACAGTGGTAAAGGAGTAAAAGTGCATAAATGGACAGCTGATTGTATTCGAAAGGCTGTGGAGATAGCGGAATTAACTCATGGAGCATTTGATCCCACTGTGGGTGGAATCGTCCATCTCTGGCATTTTGATGAACAGGGGAAATATGTATTTCCTGATCCAGATTCTGTAAAAAAATATATACACCTTGTGGACTACAGAAAAATAAAAATAAAAGGCGATACGGTATGGCTTGGAGAAGGACAATCCATCACTTTGGCGGGTATTGCCAAAGGTTATGCCGTAGACCTTGCTGTCTTTTTCTTAAAAGAACATGGTGTCAGGTCAGGTATAATTGATGCAGGAGGAGATCTCTTTCTTCTGGGTGATAAAAATGGAAAATCGTGGAATGTGGGGGTTCGTGATCCAGTTACAAAGGGAGTAAGAGAAGTAATCAGTGTTAAAGACAGAAGTGTTTGTACGTCAGGAAGTTATGAAAGATTTGTAGAGTATAAGGGGAAAAAATATTCTCACATTTTTGATCCCAGAACAGGATATCCAGTTTCTAATGGTGTATTGAGTGTTACAGTAATCTATAATAAGGCAACCTATGCTGATGCCCTTGCCACAGCTTTATTCGTGCTTGGACCTAAAAGGGCTATGGAGATAGTGGAGAATATAAAGGGTCTGGATGCTTATATAATAACTGAGAAAGAGATTTTCAAATCCTCTGGAATTAACAGATATGTTAAATAGAGAAAAAGACGAAAAAGTAGCTCTAAGGTCCATATTGATAACCTTCTTTCTTGTTCTTATTAAGATACTAGCATATTTTCTTTCAGGGAGCATCGCCATTTTTGCAGATGCTATCCATTCTCTCACTGACACTGTTTCGTCACTGCTGGTATTTCTGGGGATTGTATTTTCTAAGAAAAAAACAAAAAAATTCCCCTATGGACTGTACAAACTGGAGAATTTTGCCAGCCTTATTCTTTCAATTATCATATTTTTTGCAGGATTTGAGATTATTAAAGAAGCCTTTCAATACAAAACTTTGACCAGAAATTACTTCTGGCCGTTAGGAGTGGCATTTATATCTTCTCTGATCTCTTTTTTACTATCCAATTATAAATTGAAGGCAGGAAAAGAAGTGAATTCTCCCAGCCTTATAGCAGATGGTATCCATTCCCGTACTGATGCTCTCTCCTCTATTATTGTATTTTTTGGTGTAGGTGGCGGTCTATTAAACTTTCCTCTGGAAAAAGCAGCAGCTGTGATAGTAGCTCTTTTCATATTCAGGGCTTCATTTGAACTTCTGAGTAACTCCGTAAAGGTTCTCCTGGATGCTTCAATTGATATGGAAACAATGATAAAAATCAGGGATATAATTATGGATTTTCCGCAGGTAACCAGGATTATAACAATTAAAGGAAGAAATTCAGGAAGGTTCGTATTCGTTGAGGCCATTCTCGAGATGGACGTGAATACCCTTGAAGAAGCCCATGGAGTTAGCGAAGAGATAGAAAAAGCAATAAAAAAGGAAATCAAATATGTGGAATCTGTATTAATTCATTATGAGCCACTGAAGAAAGAATTGAAAAAAGCATTTATTCCTGTAAAGGAAGACAAACCTACACTTCATATTGGAGAGGCGGATGAATTTGTCATTGTAGAAAAATACGATGATAAATTTAGGAAGATAGGAAGGATTCCCAACCCTGCCAGACTGACAGATAAAGGGAAAGGGAGAATCATAATGGATTTTGTAGAACAGGAAGGGATAGATGCTGTTATACTCCCATCTCCTCCCCCGGATAAACATCTGATCCTGATGTTGAAGGGTAAAGGTATAAGAATTTTTATAGAGGAAAATGTAAGTAAGATCCTGAGTTCCTGACCTCTCCATTCCTTGCCAATTTGAACAATAATTCAAAATACAATATAATTTTTTACTAACAAAAGGGGAGGTAATGAATGAATAAATTTACTTTTCGTGGTGGTGTTCATCCTCCTTATAACAAAATCACATCCAACAAAAAAATAGAAGCACTTCCCCTTCCAGAGGTTTTATACGTTCCATTATCTCAGCATGCTGGGAAACCTGCAAAGCCTCTGGTCAAAAGGGGAGATGTAGTTAAAAAGGGGCAGAAAATCGGCGAAGCCGATGGTTTTATTTCCGCCAATATACATGCTCCCACCTCTGGTAAAGTCAAAAGCATAATGGAGCATCCTCACCCGGTATTTCTCGAGAATGTTCCCACAGTAATCATTGAAGCTGATGGTGACGACACATGGTTTGATGGATACGGAGAGAGAAAAGACTGGCAGGAGAGAACAAGAGAAGAAATAATCAACGATGTCAAAGAGGCTGGCATCGTAGGACTTGGCGGTGCGGCATTTCCTTCCCATGTAAAGCTATCCCCGCCTCCAGAGAAAAAGATAGATACGGTCATAATTAATGGAGCAGAATGTGAACCCTACCTCACTGCAGATGACAGACTTATGCAGGAAAGGCCCGAAGACATGTTATGGGGTGCTAGACTCATAAAGAGGGCTGTGGGTGCTGAAAAGGTCTATATAGCCATAGAAGATAACAAACCGAAAGCTATAAACTCTATCCAAGATGCCCTTCGAGAATTTGATGATATTGAGCTGAGGGTTGTTAAAACCAAATATCCAGAAGGCGCTGAAAAACAGCTTATTAAAGCGCTTACGGGAAGAGAAGTCCCCAGAGGAGGACTACCTATGGATGTAGGTTGTCTTGTGCATAATGCAGGTACATCCATAGCAATCTACGAAGCTGTTAGATTTGGTAAACCTCTCATAGAAAGGGTACTAACACTTTCTGGAAGCGGTGCTCAGGGTAAAGGTAACTATCTAGTTCGGATTGGAACGCAATTTTCTTACATAGTGGGAAAAACCGGGGGTACCTCAGGTGATATCAAAAAGGTAATAATGGGGGGTCCCATGATGGGAATCTCCCAATATTCTCTTGATGTACCGGTTATAAAGGGAACTTCAGGTATCCTTTTATTTACATCAAAAGAAGTAAAATTCCATGAACCATATCCCTGTATCAGATGTTCAAGGTGTGTAAGTGTATGTCCCATGGGTCTCCTACCTCTTATACTCGTGGACCTTGTCAAATATGGAAGATTGGAAATAGCGAAGGAACAGTATGGACTTCTGGATTGTATAGAGTGTGGTTCATGTGCTTATATTTGTCCTTCCCACATTCCACACGTACAATGGATCAAATATGGTAAATCTGAACTAAGGAGGAAAAAATGAAAGCCAATGAACGTTTATTTACAATATCTGTTTCGCCTCATCTCACCACTGAAGAGGACGTCAAAAAGATTATGTGGAATACTGTTATTTCACTTATTCCCCCTGCTGCTTTTGGAATATATATATTCGGACTATATTCTCTACTCCTTATAATTACATCCGTAGTTTTTTCAGTTCTAACTGAGGCGGTATTTTTAAAGGCAAGAAATAAAAACTGGAGGCAGTGTTTCGATGGAAGTGCGGTTATAACAGGAATACTTTTAGCTCTTACACTTCCACCAAAGTTCCCATTATGGGGAATTGCCATAGGTGCCGCTTTCGCCATTTCCTTTGGAAAACAGATATTCGGTGGTATTGGACAGAATATCTTTAACCCTGCACTGGTCGGTAGAGCGTTTCTTATGGCTGCTTTTCCTGTAGAATCCACAACTTGGACTGCACCTAAAGGTGTGGATACCTTTACAGGTGCCACACCTCTGGCCAATTGGAAATTCAATCACATTATGACCCCATATAAGGATCTCTTTCTGGGGAATATTTCTGGCTCTCTGGGAGAAACCTCTGTTATTGCAATACTCATTGGTGGTGCTTTTCTCCTTTATAAAAAATATATAGACTGGAGACTCCCCCTTAGCTATGTGGGTACTGTATTTGTACTCGGTGGGATATTCTGGCTTATAAACCCCCACAAATACCCTGATCCGCTCTTCCATATCCTCGCAGGTGGTCTTATGCTGGGAGCAGTATATATGATAACTGATATGGTGACTTCACCAATAACTCCACGAGGGAGAGTGATATATGGTATCATTGCAGGGGTATTTGTGATCCTGATACGACTATTCGCTGGTTACCCAGAGGGAGTGATGTTTTCCATTCTTCTGGTCAATATGATAAGACCATGGATTGACAGGGCGATAAAACCCAATATTCTGGGGGAGGTTAAGAAATGAGACTGGAATTCAGGATGGTTGTAGTTCTCACTTTAATTGCTATTTTCTCTGGTTTTGTGCTTTCCTACACCTACATATCCACACGGAATGACATTGAGAAAAATGCAGAAATGGCCAAAAAAAATGCACTGGTTAAAGTACTTCCTGCCACCAAAGACTATGAAGAGAAAATCATAGATAAGGAGACTACCCTGCTCATTGCCAAAGATGAAAATGGCAGGATAATCGGATATGCAGCCATGACTGAGGGAGCCGGATTTCAGGGTAAAATAAAGCTCATGGTGGGTTTCGACAATACCCTTACGCATATTACAGGTCTGGAAATACTGGAAAATGTGGAAACCCCAGGGTTAGGGAACAGAATAGAGGAAGACTGGTTCAAGGAACAATACCAAAATAGAGTTCCACCTATTACTTATGTTAAAGGTAAGAAACCGGAAAAAGAAAATGAAATCCAGGCAATCACCGGTGCGACCATTTCTTCGAAATCTGTGGTTAAAATTGTCAATGCCGCACATGAAAAGCTTAGGACTTTTCTAAAGATAAATCCTAGTTCACAACCATGTGACGAAGATTCCAGCAAAATCGGCGAAAAAACAGATAAAGAAATAAAGACTATAATAGAGGCAATCAAAGAGTTGGTGCCTGAGACCAAGGAAATAACAAAGATAGACGACATTTTTATCGTGCAGGATTCGGGAGGCAATAAGATAGGCTATGCTGGCATTGGAGTTGGAGAGGGTTACAACGGTGAGATAAAGATAATTACCCTTTTTGATATTTCTTTGAAGCATCTAAAAGGAATAAAAATACTGGAACATTGTGAGACTCCGGGGATAGGTTCCAAAATTGAAGATCCTGAGTTCTTAAATCAATTTACAAACAAAGTCCTTCCACTTAAAGAAGCAGAAATTGATGTGATCACCGGAGCGACAATAAGTTCCAAATCTTTAATAGAAATAGTCAACAAAGTATATGAAAGGATCAAAAAGGAGCTTAAGAAATGAATAAAAAACATTCTCTGGGATATGACTTCATCAAGGGGCTTTTCAAAGAGAATCCTGTACTTATACAGCTCCTGGGACTTTGTTCTGTTCTTGCGGTTTCCAACACAGCCATAAACAGTATTTCCATGGGACTTGCTGTCCTTTTTGTTCTGTTCTTTTCGTCCTTTGTTATTGGACTCATTAAAAATATTATCCCGTCCCAGGTTAGAATACCTTCCTTCATCGTAGTAATTGCCACCTTTGTGACAATTGCGGATCTTTTCTTTAAGGCTAAATTTCCTGATATTTCCAAGGCCCTGGGACCTTATGTACCACTTATAGTGGTGAACTGTATTATTCTTGGCAGACAGGAAGCATTCACTCAGAAAAATCCCCTCTTGAACTCTCTCTTCGATGCTCTGGGTATGAGTGTCGGATACATAATAGTAATACTTGCTCTCGGAATTGTGCGGGAAGCACTGGGCTTTGGAACTGTTTTCGGATTTAGAATATTCGGCAGCTGGTTTCATCCCCTTATAGTTATGATTCTGCCGCCCGGTGCATTCCTCACTCTGGGTGTCTTTGTGGGTCTTATGAATTGGATCTCCAGTAAAAGGAGGGCATAATGAAGGTTATTATAATTTTCATAGCTGCTGCAATAACGAATAATTTTGTGCTTACTTATTTCCTTGGTTTATGTCCATTTCTTGGTGTCTCGGGAAAAGCCAGTTCTGCCATTGGAATGGGCTTTGCGTCTACATTCGTTATGACACTCACTGCGGTGTTTACATGGCTTCTCAACCATCTGATTTTAAGACCTCTGCACCTTGAATTTCTGGAAACGGTATCATTTATCTTTATCATTGCCTCACTTGTGCAATTCGTGGAGATGTTCATAAGAAAAACCTCACCTGGATTATATAAAGCCCTGGGCATTTATCTGCCACTTATTACAACCAATTGCATAGTGTTCGGTCTTGCATTACTTGGCTCAATTCGAAATTACAATTTGCTGGAAAATACATTCTTCGGATTTGGAGCGGGTGTGGGATTTACCATAGCACTGGTACTTATGGCCGGGATGAGAGAAGAACTAGAAATAAGGGATGTACCTGAACCCTTGAAAGGCGGCGGCATAACCCTGATTCTTGCAGGGCTCATGGCCCTGGCTTTCCTTGGATTCTCTGGGATGGTAACCTTAAGCTAAGGAGGAAGATATGAACGCACTTACTGGAGCTCTTCTAACAATGGCCATACTGGGTTTAATATTCTCCCTCTTCCTGGTCCTGGCGTATAAAAAACTGAAGGTTGAAGAAGACCCTCGAATACACGAAATTGTTGAAATTCTTCCTGGTGCCAATTGTGGGGGATGTGGTTATCCAGGTTGCTCTGCATATGCTGAAGCTGTGGTCAGGGGAGAAGCTCCTCCCAATCTATGTGCTCCAGGCGGTCAGGAAGTTGCTGAAGCCATAAGTAAACTTCTGGGATTAGAAATCGCCACTATGGAGAAGAAAGTAGCCAAATTAATGTGCAGAGGAAGCATAGAAAATGCTGTGAGGCGTGCTGAATATACAGGAATTGAGACTTGCAGGGTCGCCGATGCAACCCTTAAGGGTGACAAGGCTTGTGTTTATGGCTGCTTGGGATTTGGTGATTGTGTGAGATCCTGTCCCTTTGATGCAATGTATATGGGTGAAGAAGGACTGCCCCATATCATTGAGGAGAAGTGCACAGGCTGCGGTATCTGTGTAGAGACCTGCCCAAGGGATATACTGGAACTTGTTCCAATAGAGCGTAAAGTTTTTGTATTTTGTAAGAACATCGAAAGAGGTGCAGTAGCCAGAAAATACTGTAAAGCTGCATGTATTGCATGCGGACTATGTGTAAAAGCTGCGCCTGAAGGGACCATGAAAATGGAGAATAATCTGGCGGTAATTATTGACTGGAAGAGCGTTGATGAACATGCCGAAGAAATCATTGCAAAATGCCCCACAAAAGCCATAAAACTGGACGAAAAATTTGCTGAGGTTGAAGTTTAATGGCCGAAAGAGTGGGAATAGTCATAGAAAAACTGGATAGCAACAGAGTGCTTGTGAAATTATTCGAGAGAAGTGGATGCAGTGATTGTGCCTTGGCTTCTCTCTGCTCCCTTGGAAAGGCAGAAGGGGAGACAGTGGAGGCTCTGGGCACAGACTTAGCTCCTGGAGATAAGGTGAAAGTTACGGAAGGCGAGGGGAAGCTCATTCTCTTCGCCTTCCTTCTCTTCATAGTACCTTTGATGTTTTTTGTTCTGGGTTATGTTATTTTTAAAAATTTCATAAATGGGGAATTATTTCCTGTACTTCTGGGTTTTGGTTTAATGATTATATATTTTTTTATTTTGGGCCTTTTTGAAAAAAGAGTTAAGAATAAATTCTTGATCCCCAGAGCCTATAAGATCCATTAATTTCCAAGGACAAAAAATGTTTCTGCTTTATCCATGTAATCTTTGCTCTTTGCCTCATCTCCCCTGGCATCATGAAGTTCAGCCATAATCCGATAGGCATATGGGAGAAGAACCCGAAATCCAGACCGTTGTATTTGTTCTATTATTGCTCCCAGGTTCTCCTCTACTCCTTCAAAATTCCCCTGTACTATATTAACATGGGCATTGGCAAGGGAGAACATCAATCTGTGACGGGCACTCAATTTCTCTTCTAATTTTCTCACCAGCGAGTAAACGTTTTCAATCTCTTTTATATTGTTCTCTATTAAGAGATAAAATAGAGATGTTTCCAGAAAATACCTATAAAAGCCTCTTGCAAAGGTGAGATTTATTACATCCCTTAAGTGAACCAGAGCATCCTCTTTTCTTCCAGCTTTATAATACATTTTAGCTACTGTTGTTACAGCCTGACTCAGACTATATATATCCTTGGTTCTTTTGCATTCATTCATTAACTTCAGAATGTCCTTTTCGTATTCCAAGGGTTGTTTGGAATACTCTACGTAGAAGGAGAAAAGATTAAGGTTAAGATCTCTCTTCCTGATATTTTTCAGTTTTTTAAGCTCATCCACTAATTCCAAGCCCTTTTCAATATTTGCTTCCCAGCTGGTTAATATAAATAACCTTAGTTTGGCTTCCGCCATAGCATCAAGATATTTATTTTTATACGAATCCTGAATAACCTCCTCCAGTATTCTTCTTCCCTCTTCGAGGTTTCCCATATATACTTTCACGCTGCCCATTCTCGCAAGGTAAAAATACGCTCTTTCCATTCTGTCCATTTGTCGGTAAAGGTTATAAGTTCTTTCCAGAAGTTCATAGGCCAAGGAATATTCACCCATATGAATATAAATTACACTAAGATTACTGTATATGTACGGTAATATACGTTGAAATGTGTACATCTGGGCTATTTCCCTTGCCCTCTCATAATATTTTCTTGCACTTTCCAGTCCTTCCATCCAGAACACTACAGATGCATAATTAAGTAATATAACACTTTCAAGTCTTTTGTCTCCTAAGGAGACTGCCAGATCAAGGGCCCTTTCAAAATACATCTTGCTTCTATCATAATGGTTCAACATAAATTCGTACTTTCCATAATTTGCATATAACTTTGGTAATACTTTATTGTCCCTTTCCTCCTCCGCCATTTCAATTGCACTTTCAAGAGTTAGAATTGCCTCGACATAATTCTTTTCCTTGTCACCATAATAAATTGCTTTTAAATTCATAGCCTCAAGGAGTTCCTCCCGAGCGTTAATGGCTGACGCTATTGATATAGCTCTTTCTATATTAAACAGCATCTCGTTGTCCATTCCCAGCTCATCACAAATACCCGCTATTTCTTTATAAAGTCTTGCTGCCATTAACTGATCACTGACCTCCTCCACAAGCTGTAATGATCTCTCGAAAGCCTCCTTTGCCTCTTTAAATAGATTAACATGTTTATAACAAATACCAAGCTTGTAATAGAGTGTTGATAATCTAGAATAATCTCTTGAATCTTCCAGTATTTCAAGAAGCTCATGTA
>QNDO01000010.1 GCA_003644895.1 Candidatus Hydrothermota bacterium
GTATTTATCCTTTTCTTTCTTCTTTATATAGTTTTGAGTTTCAATGAGTGCCTTTCTCATCAGAAAAGCGTTGCCCATCCTTGTTGAAGGCATCCGATTCTGGGAGCGGTACACTCTTCTGGGGTTCTCTCCTAAGGCCATTTTTATCCCCGATGGGTTGAGGAGTATTTCACCTGTAGTTTTAACAGCGACCCCCTGCCCGCCAATGACATTAGCACTTCCAGGCATGATGTTCACTGTAGTAATTCCATTGGCTTTGGCTTCTTCAAATCCCCGGTCAAGAAAATTAATGCCGTCCAGTGCCCTCAGGTGAGGTGTTACAGGATCGGTATATTCATTTCCATCGTAACCTTCTCTTCCAATACCTTCCTCCCAGAGACCTGTATGGGTATGGATATCCACCAATCCAGGGTATATAAATTTCCCCTGGGCATCAATAACCTTTGCATTTTCTGGTATATTATTGATAATCTCTTTTATTTTTCCATCTTTTATTACTATAACTTTGTCTTTCAGTACCTTGCCCTCCATGGTGTAAACTGTTCCACCCTTGATTGCTATGATTCTTTCCATACTATCTCTCCCTCCATTATATGGTAAAGAACCCTGGAAGAGGCTTTAAAAGGGCCATCCGAGAGAATCACTATATTTGCCTTTTTGCCTTCTTCTATGGTGCCATACTGGTCTCCAATTCCTATTATTTCCGCCGCCTGTGAAGTAATTGCCTCAAGTGCCTTAAATTTATCCATGCCTGCCTTATAAGCTAAAGCTGCCTGATGACGAATGAAATGGATGGGTATGGCGGGATGGTCAGTCATGAGAGCAACTCTTACCCCCTTTTCCGATAATATTGCTGCAGTCCTTGCCGTAAGAAATCTCGTCTGGAGGGATTTTCCAGCAACGAAGAAGGGACCAACCACACAGGGAATATCTCTTTTTGCAATTTCATCAACTATTAGGTGTCCTTCTGTAACATGTTCCAAAGTTATATCAATATTATACTCATCCTGTAATTCGAATATTGTTGAAATGTCTTCCATATTTGCTACATGTATCCTTGCAGGTATTTTTCTATCCAGCACAAGAAGGAGAGCCTCCATATTTGGATCGACTCCTGTTTTGTCTTTCTCTTTCTTTTTTCTGTAATTACGAGCCTTTTCAAAATATTCTCTGATAAGTGCACTAACTCCCATTCTTGTGGAAGGGAATTTTTTTTGTTCCCTCCAGTAAAATTGTGGGTTTCTTCCAAATGACATTTTAAGTCCTGCGGGTTCTTTTATAATCATTTCCTCTACAGTATTTCCTTTTGTCCTGATGACTGCCTGAAGTCCCCCTATTACATTGGAGCTACCAGGCCCTGTAATACATACAGAAACTCCAGCTGCCTGAGCATCTTTAAAACCTATATCACCTGGATATATAGCATCCTTTCCTTGAAGTCCAGGTGTAGCAGGATCGGTAGCTTCATTTATATCATAGTAATCAAATCCAGCCCCTTCTTCTGCTACACCAATGTGAGTATGAGCATCATAGAAAGATGGCATGACATAGTGATCTCGTGCATCTATTACCTCATCTGCATCAGGTGGAGGTCCCCCTTTAATTTCAGCAATTTTATCTCCTTCTATTATAATATTTACATCTTCCAGGACTTTATTATTTATCATTGTAAGTAATGTGCCTGCTCTTATTACTTTCATATCTTCCCTCCGTCTCTCTGGATTTTTTAGTTTCGGTTGCGAATTTTCAAGTTAATCCTTTATAATTTTTTGTGAAATGATAGTTTACGGGAAAAATCCGGTTCTTGAACTGTTAAAAAGTTCTCCCCAGAGGATTGAGAAAATTCTCATAGCAAAGAAAACTCATCTTCCAAAAGAGCTTTATCAACTTATCCAGGACTGCTCAGCACCTGTGATTCACGTGGAGAAGAGAAAACTGGATAAACTCTCGGGAAGAAAACAGCATCAAGGAATTATAGCCATTATAAGAGATATAGAATTCTGGGATCCACATGAACTTATTAAGGACCTCATCAATAATAAAGAAGTCTTACTTATTATAAATCATGTTGAAGACCCACAGAATCTAGGTAACATAATAAGAAGCGCTGAAGTTTTTGGTGTTCACGGAGTTATAATTCCGGCTTTGAGAAGTGCAGGTATAACTGAAACTGTGATTAGAGCTTCTCAGGGCGCCATATTTCATTTAAAGCTCTCGGTAGTTAAAAACATACTGAATTTCATAAGATTGATTAAAGAGGAGGGGATATGGATTTATTCTCTCGAAAGAGGTGGGTCCGATATCAATAATGTAACTTTTAACTTTCCCCTAGCCCTTGTTATAGGCTCTGAGGGTAAAGGAATTTCGCCATCAATTTTAAAGGATTCCCACGAAATAGTATCAATCCCCATGTTTGGGAAGGTTAATTCTTTAAATGTCGCTTCGGCTACTGCCATTGCACTATTCAAAATCCGTAATGCTCGTGAATGCTTGACAAATTAGTAAAATAATTTATAATTACATTATATGATAAAAGTCAGTTATCACTTTGATAATCAGACTATTCCTAAAAATGTTTCCAATGAGGAGCAGCGATTTGTGCTCTTGCGCCTTCAATCAGAGGTGGAGGTTCCAAGGACAAAATTGAATCTCTGTTTTGTGTTGGATAAAAGCGGATCCATGGATGGAGCACCCATAGAAAATCTCAAGAGGGCGGTTAAGGATGTGGTGGATTTAATGGAAGAAGAGGATAGAGTCAGTGTGATCCTTTTTGACAGTGAAGCAAGGGTGTTGATATCCAATAGTCCTTTGGATAGGAAAAAGGAAATTAAAAATAGAATTGAAGAGATAGATGCTCTGGGTGGGACATGCATAGATGAGGGCTTGGAGAAGGGGATAGAACAGATTGAAGTTTTTAAAGAAAAGGAGTATGTAAATTGGTTAATTCTTCTCACAGATGGTAAGAATGAACATGGAGATGATGAAAAATGTCTGTATTTAGCAAAGGAAGCAAGGAAGAGAAGTATTTCTATAACTGCATTGGGTCTCGGAAAATATTGGGACCCTACTCTTCTGGAAAAAATTGCAGATTTTTCTTCAGGTAGAATGTTCTATTTAGAGAATCCCGAAGATTTGAGGGAAAGATTTAAGAAAGAACTTCAAATGCTTAAAAATATTGCTTTTAAAGACCTTGTCCTCAAGGTGAAACTTACCCCCATAGCAAGGTTTTCAGAGTTAAATCCAGGGTTTGTGGTTACTCCGCAAATACAGCGTGTTGAACCTCTCTGGAATGGAGAAGAATGGGAGTTTGAAGTTGGTAACATGTCCAGGAACAGTGAAAAACTTGTTCTACTCCACATGTTTCTAAAAGCACCCCCTCATCCCTATATAAATAAAGTAGCAGAAATGACTCTTCAATATAAGGACCTGAACGGAAAAACGTCTAATACTGAATCCCATACATTGATTATTGAAGCCACAGAGCTATACTCTCCACAAATAAACCAAGAAGTCAGGGAGGTTATCGATCGAGTAAGTGTTTATCTCCAGCAGCAGATAGTAGAATCGCTTCTTGAAGAAAATAAACCTAACGAAGCGCTTACGGTTTTGCAGACCATGGAGCACACTGTCATGAAACTTGAGGATGAGGAGCTAAAGGGTCTAATAGAAGAAAATATAGAAAAGATAAAAGAGGAAGGAACTATTTCTGAGGACCTGAGATTGAAGACTAAGGTCCAGACCAAGATGGTGATGGAAGAATGAGGTGTCCTGTTTGTGGATACGAAAACAGAGAAGGTGTAGTATTCTGTGAAAGATGTTTGGCTTCCATGGATATTTTTTCTCAGGAGTTACCGAGTTTTGAGGAGGGGGTTTTTTGTCCTTTTGGCCACTGGAATCCCCCTGGTGCAAAGTTTTGCAGTATATGTGGTGCTCCCTTAGAAGAGACTATAGAACAAATTCCCAGCAAATACAAACTCTTCCACAAAGGAAGCAACAAAACTATTCCTCTGCCTGATAAAGAAGAGGATATATTGAGATTTGTAATAGGGCGTAAAAGTGCCAATTCAAATCCTGATATTGACCTCACAGATTTCCCCAATTCGCATACTGTATCGCGTTTACATGCTGCTCTTGTTATAAATAAAATAACCGGTGAGATTACGCTTGAAGACTTAGAAAGTACAAACGGAACTTATGTAAACGGTGAAAGATTACAACCTCACAAGCCTAAAGCCTTAAAAAATGGGGACAAGGTGAGTTTTAGCAGAAAACTGGAGTTTATTTTTCTTATAGAAGACCATGGAGAGAATTCTTAGATGTCCCAGATGTAACACATTAAACCCCCCGGAATCCAAATTTTGTGTACGTTGTGGGTTTGATCTTGATACTTTTTTCTGTAAAAAATGTGGAAATGTTGCCCGCATAAGTGAGGAAAAATGTCCATACTGTGGAGCAGAACTCAAAAGCAGGTACGTAATACCTCCTCAACCTGAGGTTCCTTTAATAAAGGACAAAAAATATAAACTCATCTCTGATAGCCCTACAATTATTATTGAAGAAGTGAATCCCAACCTTACTCGTACTCTTACTGAAGATGACGTGTCCAGATTTTATATGAATTATCTGATGCTTTATGACACTGTAGAAACTGAAAGTGGAATATTACCTGTATTGAAAATACAGGAAGAGCTTATGCCATTGGATGAGTTATGGAGCAAATTAGATGACGTTAAAAAGCTCGAGTTTCTGATGGATCTGTTCAATACTCTTAAGAAAGGTAAGTTTTATGTATATAATAATCTTGATGAGTTTTATGTTTCTGAGAGTCTCAAACCTTACATCTCCCTCAGGGCAGAATCATCTGCCTTCTTTGAAGCCCCTATTGATTGGGCGAAGGAATTGATCACTCATCTTACAGGAGCTACTGACTCTCTATGGGAGAGAGAAAAACCCAGAATAATTAAAGAAACACAGACCCTCGAGGAAATAATTAACTGGCTTAAGGAACTTCGGAATCATCACAGGGAGATACAGGTGGAATATTTTGGTATGTCCGATAAAGGGCCCCTGAGGAGTATCAATGAAGATTCGTTTTTAATCACCACATACAATTCTGTAAAGTCTTTTAAGGACTCAAAACTGAATCTCTTTAAAGGTCTTTTTGTCTTGAGTGACGGTCTTGGAGGACATGAAAAGGGTGATATTGCATCGAAATTGATAATTGATTTAATTGAAAGAGAACTAGTGAAGCAGATGGTATCGGAAAACCGTATAAATTTAGAGGAAATTGAAAAAACAGTGTATGTGGTCAATAATATAGTCTACGCAAGGAATACCGAAAGGAAAGAAGCAAGAGAAAAAATGGGAGGCACGGTGGCTGGAGTTCTTATTATCAATGATGAGATAGCATGGTTTAATGTGGGAGATTCCCCTATTTATATGATAGAGGGACCTGAGATAAGGGAAATTTCTCACAGAGATGTATCACAGAGAATAGCCAAAGCGGTGAGCCAGGCTGTTGGTATCAGACCTTCCAGCAGCATAGATATACATAAGGGACTAATAGAGCAAAGGTCACCGGAATTTTATCTCCTTATGGCATCCGATGGATTGACCGATGTGGTTTCAGAAGAGGAAATCCTTCAGATTGTAGTCTCGGAAGGTTCTGTTGAGAGTAAAGTAAACAGATTACTGCAGGTGGCGTTGGGAAGAAAAACAAGGGACAATGTAACAGCACTACTTCTCAAAGTGAAAAAGACAGATTTAATAGGAGAACCCGAAGAATGAAAAAGTGTCCAGAATGTGGCAGAGAAAACCCAGATAATGCAAAATATTGTTCTTTCTGTGGGCATGAATTTAAAGAAGTAATCTGCAAAATTTGTGGACACCCCAACCCTCCTGATGAGAAATTCTGTAGAAAGTGCGGGAACCCCCTTCAAGAAGGTCCTGTGGTAATTTCAAAGAGATATAAGCTTCTTAAAATGATAGGGTTTGGAGGGTTTGGCAAAACATATCTGGCAGAGGACCTTCAGCTATTTGGGAAGAAAGTGGTGCTTAAAGAGTTTACAGGACATGCAGCAAAGGACAGGGATTTCTTTAAGAAAGAAGGGATGATACTGGCAAAATTGAATCATCCTCTAATTCCTAAGATACACGGGTTTTTTAAAGACAGCGAAGGGAGAACTTACCTAGTTCAGGATTATGCTGAGGGGAAAAATTTGAGGCAGATTTTATTGGAAAAACACAAACTTCCTGAGCGGGAAGTAATAATAGTTGTGAAAAGTGTCCTTGATATACTATCTTATCTTGAAAAGCTCGATCCCCCTTTAATTCATAGAGATATAAAACCAGAAAATATTATACTTGGTGAAAATGATAGAATTTTTCTGGTGGACTTTGGAGCAGTTAAGGAGTATATGCCCTCTTCGTCTGAAAAAGAGATTGTTATATACACCACGGGGTATGCTGCACCTGAACAAAAGGCGGGGAATACCCATATTACCAGCGATTTATATTCGCTTGGCGTTGTCGCAATAGAGTTGATTACAGGACTTCCTCCTAAAAAATTCAGAAATGAAGAAACAGGAAAAATCGATTATTCAGTGCTCTCAGATGTTACCCCAGAGTTTAAAGAATTTGTGATGAAATTAACTGCTCAAAAACCACCTTCAAGATTCAAAAACGCGGACGAAGCTCTGAAATTTGTAGAAATTCTTGAGAAGATGCAAACTCTGAGGGAAGTTGCCATAGATCCAATAAAGGGTTCTATTAGAGATAAAGAAGTAAAGAAGATCATACAGATGGGGGAAAAGCTGGGTATTTCCAAAGAATTTCTGAAAAAAATTATAGATGAAGAAATTAAGAGAAGAAAACATCGGGAGTATGCAAAATCATCCTCTTCCACCAGCAAGGCTTCCACACTCAGAACCAGGCTCACTAAGTTGTCATCCCTTCAGGTCGGTACCAATATTAAACTTGTAGGAAGACTTAAGGCTCACCCTGTAGCGGTGCAGAAGGCCATATTTTCCCCAAAGGGTGATTATATGATTACTGCAGGGAAAGATGGTATTATGAAAATTTTTGATACCAGAGAATGGAGAAGACTAATTGCTATTAGAGGTGTTCCTGATGATGATTTGATTACAGACCTCCATATATCCCCAAATTCCAAGTTTATAGGTATATCAACAAGAGAGGGACTCCTAAAATTCTGGCAAATGGGGACATGGGTACTTGCTAAATCCATAGCTGCCCATACGGAGGAAATCGAAGATTTTGTATTTTCTAGAAATTCAAAGCTTGTCATTTCAGGTGGGACTGACAATCTCATCTTTGTCTGGAATATTGATACCTGGAAAAAAGTTACATCACTGAGGGAGCATACAGCTTGGATACTCTCACTGGACTACTCTCCCCATGGCGATATACTGGTCACAGGAGGAATGGATTCACAGGTTATAGTGTGGGATACCAAGAACTGGTCCATACTAAAGAAATTCAAGGTTCATGAGGGATGGGTCAGATTTGTGAAATTTTCATCTTCAGGGAAATTTCTTTTTTCCCTAGGAACTGATAGGTTCTTAAATATATGGAGTTTTCCAGATTTTGGAACAAGGGCCAAAATTAAAATTGAGGCAAAAGGAGATTTCACTGGAATGGATATATGCCCTGATGAGGAAGAAGTTTATATTACAGCAGGGGATCATTTATATATCTATAATATCCACACGGGAGAAAAGAGTGGGGAAATGGACCTTCAGACAAAGGCAACAGGTATAACATTCTTCCCTAAGAGATACTATTTTATAACATCGGACAGCGAGGGCTTTGTTAAACTCTGGAAAAAGGTTATTTCTTGAGATCTTTATAAATTACCCTCTTTTGTCGCATCCTTTCAGCATTTATTATTGAAAGAATTCTATTTGCTGCTTTTTCCACATCGTCATTTATTACCCAGTATTCATATTCGTAAGCCCATCGTAATTCTGACTCTGCAAGGGCAAGTCTCAATTTCAACTTTTCTTCGTCTTCAGCTCCTCGGGAGATTAACCTCTGTTTGAGTACTGCAAGATCCGGTGGCAAGAGGAATATAGAAACCAGATCATCCTTAAATTCTCTTTCTAGGCTGCGCTTTCCTTGGACATCCAGATCCATAATTATATCCATTCCCCGGGAAAGAGCATCCCTAACCGGTTTTCTGGGTGTCCCATAATATTCACCGTAGACCTCAGCCCATTCAAGAAGTTCTCCCTGTTCTATCCATCTCTCAAATTTCTGTCGCGATACAAAAATGTAATCTCTGCCATCCACTTCTCCTGGCCTTTTTGCTCTAGAGGTCGCTGATACAGAGTAAAATAAATTATTATCGAGTGTCTTTAAATAATTTAGCACAGTTGTCTTTCCCGTACCAGAAGGTGCTGATACCACAATTACAAAAGGTTTATGTTTCATTCTATATTCCTCACCTGTTCCTTTAATTGTTCAACAATATTTCTCAATTTAATCGTCTTTTTGATTATTTTTATAGAAGTGCTTTTTTGAGAGATGGTGGTGAGCTCTCTCTGCATCTCCTGAATAATAAATTCCAGTTCTCTGCCCTTGGCTCTTTTTTTGCTTTTCAACACTCTTTTAAAATAGCCAAGATGAGAGCGAAATCTGTCTACTTCTTCTGTAATATCCATTTTTGCCAAGAGGGTGTTTATTTCATCCTCCTGAGTCCCGGTCTTTACCAACCTTTTCAATCTTTCATCCTTTTCTCTGTTCTTTAAGTCTTTTATGGACTGTATCTCCCTTTCCAATAAATCCAGTTTTTTTAAAAATATCTTTTCAATTTTTAATCCCTCATTTTCCCTAGATTTAGATAAACATAGGGCAGCTTTTTCAAGAGAATTCATGAAGTTTTTTCTGAATTCCTGAGAATCAAGCTCTTCAAAGGGTTTAAATTGGGAAAGTTTAAGGATGGTTCCCAGATCAAGTGAAAGAGAGATCTTTCTGAATTTTAAATTTTTTTCAAGGTAATCCACAATATTCTTTACCGTGTCCAGTTTAAATTCTTTGTATCCACTTTCTGTATGTATTTTGTATTTAACTCTAACTGTGATTCTACCTCTCCTGAAATATTTCTCGAGGATTTTTTTCACATTTATCTGGTATTTTTCAGGGAGATCTGACATGGAGAATATGACATCAAGAAACCTGCTGTTAAGGGAGGTTAACTCTATTTTAAAAGTAAACCCCCTGAATTCGAAGCTTGCTTCACCGTAGCCTGTCATACTGTAAAGCATTATTCCACCGTCACACTTTTTGCAAGATTTCTGGGTTTATCAACATCGCATCCTCTCAATACAGCAATATGATAGGCAAGAAGTTGTAATGGAATTATAGAAACCAAGGGTGTTAGTTTCTCACTTATTTCGGGAATGTAAAAAATGGTATCACTAAATTCTGCCATTTTTTTATCATTTTCTGTCGCGATAGATATAATCTTTCCGCCTCTGGAGCTGACTTCAATCAGATTGTTTAGGGCTTTCTCGTATACCGAGGTCTTAGGATTAATAAATACCACAGGAAGGTCCGGATCAATAAGAGCTATGGGTCCATGCTTCATCTCACCAGCTGCATATCCCATCGCGTGGATGTAGGAGATTTCTTTGAGTTTCAACGCTCCTTCAAGTGCAGTGGGAAAATTGATACCTCTACCTAAAAAGAGAAAATTGCTGGCTTCTTTGTATTTCTGCCCGACCTTTTTTATCTTGGGCTCCAGTTTTAAAACTTTGCGTATTATATCTGGTAGTTGCTGGAGTTCCTCTCTTTCTTTTCTGAAATCTTCGTCACTAAGATATCCCTTTAGTGAGGCCACTTCCAAGGAAAGTAACAGAAGTATTAAAATCTGTGCAGTATAAGCTTTGGTTGATGCCACCCCAATCTCAGGACCTGCATTGATATAAATTACATAATCAGATTCTCTCGCTATTGAGCTTTCCTTAACATTAACAATGGAAAGGACTTCAAGGCCATTTTCTTTGGCCAGCCTAACACCTGCAAGAGTATCAGCCGTTTCTCCTGACTGACTTATAGCTATGATCAGTGTATCTTTGGATAGCACAGGTTCCCTGTATCTAAATTCAGAGGAATAATCTACATCTGTTTGAATTTTTGCTATTTTCTCGAGGAGATATTTCCCCACTAACCCTGCATGAAGGGAAGTGCCGGATGCCTGTATAAAGATCCTTTCTTTTGTTAAAAGCAGTCTTCTAAGGTTAAAATCCTTGAGTAGTGTGAATTCATCCCCCCGTATATAGGTTTTAAGATTTCTTTCCAGGACTTCTGGTTGCTCATGAATCTCTTTGAGCATGAAATGGGGATAATCCCCCTTGCTTATCATATCTTCTGTCCATTCTATTCTTCTTGGTGATTTTTCGATAGGATTTCCTTCAAAATCAACAATTTTGTGAGAATCTTTTGTTATTATCACAATTTCTCCGTTTTCAAGGGGAATTACATCTTTCGTATGGGAGAGAATAGCAGGAATGTCAGAGGATAAAAGCATCTCACCTTTCCCTATGCCAACAATAAGGGGACTCTCCATTCTTACTCCTATAAGTTTATCAGGTTCCAGCGAGGACACAACTACAAGAGCGAATGAGCCCTTTAATCTTTTCACTGTCTTCAGAATAGCATCTATGAGGGACCCTGAATAATATTCCTCTATGAGATGGGGAATAACTTCACTGTCTGTCTCCGAAAGGAATTTATGGCCTTCCCTTTCCAGCTCTTCTCTGAGCTCTTTAAAATTTTCAATGATACCATTATGGGCAACCGCTATCTGATCCTTGCAGTCAGTATGAGGATGGGCATTAATATCGTTTACTCTACCATGGGTGGCCCATCTGGTATGCCCTACACCCACATGACCATTGAATACTAATCCATTTACCAGAGAGTAAAGATCTTTGATACGCCCTGCTTTTTTTCGTACCACAAGCCTCCCATTATGAATAGCTGCAAGTCCCGCTGAATCATAGCCTCGATATTCCAACTTCTCCAGACCCACCAGGATTACAGAGTCTACATCTTTATTGCCTATGTAACCGACTATCCCACACATAAGTTTTAGTGCCGGAGGAGGGAGTCGAACCCTCACGGAGTTGCCTCCAGCGGATTTTGAATCCGCCGCGTCTTCCAGTTCCGCCACTCCGGCAGTGGAAAAATTATATGCAATTTGAGAACCGAAATCAAATATTAGGGTAGGTTGAAATTCGTTATACAACCCCTTAAAATATATAACTACAAATGGGCGATTAGCTCAGCGTTGGTTAGAGCGTCGCGTTGACATCGCGAAGGTCGGAGGTTCGAATCCTCCATCGCCCATTTTTATAGGATATGATTTATATTCTTTTCTTTCTCGGTTTAACGGTGCTTTTCTTTTTTTTGCACCTTATACTGGAGAAGTGGTATTTGCTATATTTAGGTCTGGGGTTCTTTTACGGGATTCTGTTTGTTATTCTGGACATTAATTGGAAACTGAGCTTTCTGCTTTCTTTGGGTTTGAGCGGGATTTTTCTAGCTCTTCATGTTTTGGTATTCAAAAGAAAAGTTAGGGAGGATGTGAGATGAAGAGGACTTACCAACCATCAAGAACCAAAAGAAAAAGAACCCACGGTTTTCGTGTTAGGATGAGAACCAAGGCGGGTAGAAGGATTATTGCTAGGAGAAGAAAGAAAGGAAGGACAAGGCTTGCGGTTTGAGACTGGAAACTCTGAAAAATATAGATTTCAACAGAGTTATAAAAGAGGGGAAATGTTTAAAAACAAGATTTTGTATAATATGCTACCTGGAAGGAGAGCAAAGGAAGTTTGGGTTTACAGTAAAGAAAAAGATAAAATGCAATCCCTTAAGAAACAGAATAAAAAGGAGAATAAGAGAAATAATACGCTTAAACATGGAGAGTATACCCGTAGGATGGTGGGTATTTATTGGTTTGGAAGAAGCGAAAGATATGGATTTCAAAGAAATGCAAAGGGTAATGATGGATTCTTTGAAAAAGTTAGCGAAATCCTGAAGATCTTGGTAATTTCACTTATAAAATTCTACCAGAAGGCTATATCTCCATCTTTACCCAGAACTTGTAGATTTTACCCAACATGTAGCAATTATTCTGTGGAAGCTATTGAAAAATACGGTGTATTAAAAGGCGGGATAATGAGTTTATGGAGAATATTGAGGTGCAATCCCTTCTCAAAAGGGGGATATGACCCGGTGAGGTAGATTATGGAAGGTACTGGTACAAAAAACATACTTATAGCAACTGTTTTAATCTTTCTCTTCCTTGTCATCTGGCAGTTATTTATCTTTAAACCAAAAGTTCAACAAACTCCCGAAAAAAGGCCAGTGGAAGAGAAAGCCGTCCCCACGGTAACAACAGAAAGGCCCCTCATTGAGGGTCTTGACAGTACAATTTTTGTTGAAACTCCGCTATATATTGCCAAAATATCAAAAAAAGGTGGAGCAATAGTTTCTTTCCATTTAAAAAAATATAAAACCAGTGAAGGAAATCCCGTCAATCTGGTTAAAAAAGGCGGGGCACTCCTTTATTCACCTGATAAGTTTTTTGAGTTTGCTGGTTCTGACACCATCAAAGTTGACCAGATTGTGGAGCTCGTGTTAACAGATACCGTTGATTCTACTATTAAAAGATATGTATTTGACCCCAGCTCCATGCTTGTGGGGCTTACTGTTGAGAGTAAAAAACCGTCTCTTTTGGTTTCAGCAGGAGGACTCAACTTTACGGAAAAGAGCAGGAAAGAAGAAGAGAGATACTATAGCTTTCTTTTAAAGAATGATAAACTTAAAAAAATCTCCATCAAAAAATTAAAAGAGATAAAAAAATACCCCTTGGACAATTTAAGGTGGTTTGGAGTTAGAACAAAGTATTTTCTATTTGCTACTATTCCTACTACTAAGGAGGGAGTGGTTGAGTTCCAGAGCAAACCAGAAGCCATTACCTTTTCCACTCCAGCTTTAAAGAAAGAATTTAAGGTTTATGTGGGTCCCATAGATTATTTCATTTTAAAGAAAATTGGTTATGATCTCTCATCTGTCTATGAATTTGGCTTCTTCCTCATTCGTCCATTTTCTATGGGCATACTGTTTCTTTTGAGATTTTTACATTCTTTTATTCCCAACTATGGGTGGATTCTTGTTATATTTGCTCTCATGATGAAAATAGTTTTCTTTCCTCTTTCCAGAAAAAGCATATCTTCCATGAAAAGAATGCAGGAGCTAAAACCCAAAATCGATGCCTTACAGAAGATATATAAAAATGATCCTCAGAAACTCCAGAAAGAGATGATGGAGCTTTATAAAAAATACAAGGTTAATCCATTTTCAGGATGTCTTACCCTTATTGTTCAATTGCCTATATTCTGGGCCCTTTATCAGATCTTACGAACAACTATTGATTTAAGAGGTGCACCCTTTATATTCTGGATAAAGGACCTTTCTGCCAAAGACCCGTACTATATCTTGCCAATTTTAATGGGCCTTACAAGTATCTTACTATCAAGAGTTCAGGGGACCGCGAAGGATCCACAGAGTAAAATGTTTGCATATTTTATGCCCATATTTCTGACTTTGATATTTCTTTCATTCCCTTCGGGGATTGTTCTTTACTGGCTTACGTTTAATGTTTTGGGCGTTTTAGAGATGCTTTTAATCAAGAGACTGGAGGTAAGACATGACTGAAAAGCGTTTTGTAGATGTGGAAGCTAAGACAGTAGAAGAAGCGATTGAAAAAGCTATGGAAGAAACAGGTATTGATAAAGAAAAATTAAGATTTATTGTGTTAAATGATGGGCTTGGTGATAAGCCCGCAAAGGTTCGCATTTTTCTTAAGCTTGAAGAACTTGATTTGATTGAAGAAACTATAAAGAAGTTTTTTAATTTTCTTGGAACCACTGTAGAAATAGATGTAATTCCGCGGGGTAATAAATATTATGTAAATCTAACACCAAGAGCAGGTTACGACAAACTACTTATAGGAAGGGGGGGAAGAACACTGGAACAGTTTGGTTATCTTTTGAATCTTCTTATAAAAAGGAGAAATCCACAGGTGAATATAATCCTTGATATTGGTGGATATAAGGAGAGAAAGAAGCGTTTCCTGATTAACAAAGCTATTGCTGTGGCAAAAAGAGTTAAGGAAATGGGCAGAGAAATGAGATTTGACCCTCTCCCTGAAGAAGATTTGAGAATAGTAAAAGAAGCATTAAGAAAGGAAAAAGGTATTAGATATTATACTACTGGCAAGGGCGAAAACCAGGTCCTTGTCATAGCACCCAAGTAGTGAGAGACACTATATGTGCAATATCCACACCCCCCGGGATAGGGGGAATTGCGGTACTCAGGGTAAGTGGCCCTGATGCCGTAAATATTGTTGCTAAAATTCTGTATCCCCCAGTTAAAGCAGAAAAATTTAAGCCCAATACTTTATTTCATTCTTTTATAAAGGACCCAGATAAAGATGAAATCTTGGATGAAGCAGTTATCTCCTTTATGAAAGCTCCACACTCCTATACAGGAGAAGACGTTGTTGAAATATCCGTTCACGGAGGGCGTTTAGTACCCAAGCTGATATTAGAATTGCTCATTAAACAGGGGGCAAGATTGGCTGAGCCAGGAGAGTTCACTAAGCGTGCTTTTCTCAATGGTAAGCTAGATCTCATACAGGCCAGATCTGTATTGGATTTGATAGAAGCAAGATCCAGAAGAGGTGTCAGAATTGCTCTGGAAAAATTAAGAGGGAAACTTTCAAGAAGACTAGAGGAACTCAGAGATAAGCTTCTTTATCTTCTGAAGGAAATAGAAGCAAGAGTGGAGTTTGAGGAAGATGTGCCGCCTCTTGATGAGACAAAACTCAAAGAAGAGCTTATATATGTTAAAAATCTGATTGATAAATATGTGGAAGAGGGAGAAAGAGGAGCCCTCTATTTTGAGGGTATAGAAATTGCCATAGTAGGTAAGCCTAATGTGGGGAAATCCACACTCTTCAACAAACTCCTTAGATATGAGAGGGCTATTGTTACACCCTATGCAGGAACTACAAGGGATGTTATATCCGAAGAGATAATAATAGAGGGTGTACCTGTAAAGCTCCATGACACTGCAGGGATAAGAGAGACAAGGGAATTAATTGAAAGCATAGGTATAGAACGAGCTAAAAGGGTTGCAACATCGGCGCACTTGGTTCTTTTTGTAATTGATGCATCGCAGGAAATCGATGAGGACGATATTAATTTGTGGAATCTTTTGGAGGGTGAAAGGATTCTGGTACTTAATAAGATAGACCTTGGGATCAAAGTGGATCTTTCAAAACTAAAAAATGCCGATAGATTCAAAACTTACCTGATTTCGTGTATTACAGGGGAGGGACTGGAAGAACTCGAAACGGGGATAAAGGAAGATATCCATCAAAATGTAGAAGTGGGGGGTGAATTTGCTCTATCCCAGAGAGAACGAGCTTTACTTCTAGAAGCAGGCCAAGAAATTGCATCCGCAATCCAAGGTCTTGGGGGAATACCACTTGATCTCATATCCTTTCATGTAAGTATGAGCCTCAGAAAACTAAATGAGATATTCGGTATAGAGAACATACCAGAGGAAATACTCAATTCAATTTTCAAAGATTTTTGTATTGGAAAATAGGAGGGAAAGAGATGTTTAAGGAAGTGAAAAAATATAATTATAGAATTATCCATCCCAAACTTGTAGCTTTAATCTCAAGTATAGATGATAATAATAGGGCAAATATCTGCACAGTGGCATGGATCATGCCTGTATCCATTGACCCTCCCTTAGTTGCTGTTGCCCTACAAACAAGGCACAAAACCACACATAATATACTTAAAACCAAAGAATTTGTGGTTAATATTCCACAAATTCAACAAAAAGAGATTGTGAAAAAATGTGGGTCTATTTCCGGTTGGGAAGTGGACAAAATCAGCAAGTTCCATATCAAGTTGGAAGATTCCAAGAAGATATCCACCCCCAGAGTCTCAAATAGTGTCGCATATCTGGAATGTCAGCTTCATGCGTATTTTGAAGCAGGGGACCACTACATTATTACAGGCAAGATCATACACGCTGAAGCTGATAGCAGATATTTTAAAAATATGTGGGAAGATGAACCACCATTACTTTTTCATTTTGGAAGTGATATCTACGGTATAATTAAAAGGCTTTAAAAGTAGTTTGTTAGTTCGTTATATGGGGGTTAAAATTGTGTAAATTTCAGGAGGTAAAATAATGAGGCGCTTTGTAATATTGTTCCTTCTATTCTTTACAGGATTAACGGATGGTCATAGAATTGAGCTCAGGTCTGGAAGGGTTATAAATACCAAGAAGATTGATTATAGAGATGATAAGATTATATTTGATGGAGGAGAA
This sequence comes from Candidatus Hydrothermota bacterium, assembly GCA_003644895.1. Lineage (GTDB taxonomy): Bacteria > Hydrothermota > Hydrothermia > UBA1063 > UBA1063 > B29-G16. The sequence goes on from QNDO01000010.1 coordinate 16,444, forward strand.
ATAGCAAGGGATTCTGTGAGGAGAATTGTATTTGAGGAAGAGGAAAGGGGAGCAAAGAAATTAGAGATTTCTTCCGATGTAAAGAAAATACTCAGAGACTCAGAAAGGGCAAGGAAGATATTCCCAAATGCCCAGGGCATTGTTCTCCTGGATGATGGTATAAATATTTTCCATAAAGACAGTACAAGAACCTACCGGTATCACTTTCAGGGATTTATCCTTTCCAATGAGACGATGAGCTGGGCTAGATTTTCTTTATATTTTAACGATGAATTGGAGAACGTTCGGATTATAATGGCAAGGACCATAAAACCGGATGGAAGAACCATAGAGGTTAACCCCCGGAATTTTAAAATTAGTAAACCCAGAAGCCAATTTGTATACTTTCAGCAAGGAAAAACACTGACCTTTGATTTTCCAGAGGTTTCCCCTGGAGACATAGTGGAGTACATTTATGAAGTGCATATTTTCAATCCTTGGAATAAAGCCGTATTCACTCCAGGGTGGTTCTTTGGAGGAGAGCAGCCAGTTTATTACTCACATTATAAAATAGTCTTACCTCGGGGGATGAAACTAAATTACAAGCTTCTGAATGCTCATATGGTGAAGAAGAAAATCACCGAAACAGATAGTTGTGTGATCTATGATTTCACCGCGTGGAAAGTTGAACCATTTGTAAAGGAGCCTCTGATGCCTCCAGCAGTGGATATACTTCCAAGACTTGTATCGTCAAATCTTGAGTCTTGGGATTACCTCTTTGACTGGTACGCAAATTTCCAGATAAGAAGAATGCAGATTACACCTAAAATCAAAGCACTTGCAGATTCTCTCGTGAAGGATGCAAAAAGTGAAGATGATTCCATTGCCAGGATCTATTACTGGGTACAGCAGAAGATAAGATATATTTCTATAAAAGGAGGAGCTTCTAGTGGGGTTTCCGGACACCCTGCAGAGGTAACCCTGGAAAATGGATTTGGAGATTGTACAGATAAATCTATTCTGTTTTCCACCCTTTTGAGGGCTATAGGAATTAAAGCTTATCCTGTTTATATTAATACCAATGATGCCGGTATGCTGGTTAAGGAGATCCCCTCTTTTTATGGGAATCATGCCATAACTGAGATTATAAAAAGGGATGGAACGAAACTATTCCTGGATGCCACAGGATATTACTCTCGTTATCCTTCCTTCTGGTCTGCAGACCATGGGGTTTATGCAATCAATGCTCAGCTCAAAAGGATAGAATTTATTCCCGTTCCACCTCCTGAACAGAATATGAGAAATTATAAATACACATTAAGTATAGATACTACAGGGGGGATCTATGTTAAATTTCATTCCACTTATACGGGTTACTACGAAACAGGACTAAGGTATTTCTGGAATAGTAAAAAGGAAGAGGAACGGAATGTAATAATGAATTCAATGGTAAAAAGAGTCCATCCCAATGCCAGGCTCATTAAGTATGAACTTAAAAATTTAAATAATCTATTTGAGCCCTTTGAGATGCTCATTGAATACAGAATTGATAATTATCTTGAAAGATCTGGGGATTTGCTGATTTTTAAATTACCGGAAATTGAAGAGAGATATACATTCCCGGAGCTTTCTCTTGAAAGGAGGCAGTACGATTTAGTATACGAAACTTCCCAGGGCATAAGGAATTATATGGAGATAACATTTCCCATTTCTATGAAACTGGTCTTCGTGCCTGATTCTGTTCATCTGAATGGCGAACATGCTTCCTATTCAGCCCGTTTTTCAGTCACGGGCAATACAATTAATTTTGAAGATACGTTTAGAAGATGGGATAGAATAATACCTGTGGATGACTACAGAGACTATAAAGATGAGATTGAATCCCTGCAGAGTTTCATAAAGCAACCTATTCTTTTTGAAGGAGGTAAACAATGAAAAGGCTATGGATATTTATGCTAATTTTTATGTTTGGTCTTTCTGGTTGTGCCAGAAGAATTACTGTCAAGGAAGTAAGGAGACTACCATACCGGGGAGACATGCTCTATCTTAGAAATGGAGAGGAATATGATGGTACGCTTAAGGAAATTCGAGAAAATCAGGTGATATTTGTAACCAGAGAAGGGGAAACTGTGACTATACCATTGGACAGCATTCAGGCAATTGATATACAGAAAAGAAGGGAGGGA
>QNDO01000011.1 GCA_003644895.1 Candidatus Hydrothermota bacterium
CTCGAAGAGTCGTGAAGCGGACAGGGAAAGATTCGGTAGACGGTAGACGAAGAACCTCAAAGGACGTGAAGCGTGCAGCGTAAAGCGTGCATGGGGAATAATAAAATTCCCTCTGTTTGCGGGAAATCTGGAGGATTCTGCGACAGATTTTTCTTATTTCCCCTCCAGTGGGGGAGGGGATTAAGTGGAGGGGGTATTAACAGGGCTTTGAACTCACACAGAACGTATAAATGTTTCCCCCTCACCCTAACCCTCTCTCCTCATTTCATTCGGAGACCTTACGGTTCCCTCAAGGGAGAGGGAACTATACTCTATATTCTTGTCTACCGTTTACCGAATATTCCTCTGTCCGCTTTACGCTTTCCGCTTTCCGCTATACGCTTCACGCTGCCCGCTTCACGCTTTCCGCTTTACGCTATACGCTTTACGTCTACCGATACTATTCTGCTCCAGGATGCAGGTAGTTGTATATAATTTCTGCCTTCTTTTTGCCTATGCCTTTTACCCTGGCAAGTTCCTCTACCGATGCATTTCGAATCTTTTTAAGACTGCCAAAGTGTTGATATAACTTTTTCAGTGTTTTCTCTCCAACACCGGGTATATACAGGAGATCAGTTTCTTTTTGTTTTTTACCTCTTAACAATCGATGGTAACTCACAGCAAATCTATGTGCTTCATCTCGAAGGATTTTCAGCAACCTGAAGGCATGAGAGCGAGGCGGAATCATAATCCTTTCCCCTGTCTCAAGAAAGAGGTCATCGAATCTTTTGGCAAAAGCTACTATAAAAACATCCTTATTCATCTCCTGTCTTGCTTGCTTTGCAAAATTTAACTGTGCTACACCCCCATCTACCAGAATTAGATCAGGCAAGGGTTCATATTTCAGTCTCCTCTTTACTATCTCGTAAATCATGTGAGGGTCATCTTTAATCCTTTCAGATTTTATTTTGAACCTCTTATAGTGTGATTTCTTCAGTCTCCCATTCACACTTACCACGAAAGAGCCCACTCTATGGGTCCCAAAAAGCTGTGAGATATCGCATGCTTCGATTCTCAGGGGTATCTTTTCAAGTTTAAAGTACTCTTTCAGCTCCACCAGGGCAGGATGTACTCGCGATATACCTTCCTTTTTCCCCAGCTCTTCTTCCAGCACCTTCACTGCATTAATACGGGCCAGTTCGACAAGTTTTTTTTCATCGCCTTTTGCTGCTCTCAGCGTTATTTTCTCCAGAGCATTCTGGATATTCTGAGAATTTTCAGGTAATTTATCCACAACTACAGCTTCTGGAGGATTGGGCTGGGTGGAATAATATTGAATCAAAAATTCAGCCAGGATTTCCTCCTCCCTGTCTTCTGGTCTAATATCCAGAAAATAATGTTCAGTATCCACCACCTTGCCGGAACGAACAAAGATGATAAAGGCAAGTCCTGTGTTCCTCACTCGAGCTACAGCCACAATATCTTTATTCTCTCCCATAAGGGTGTGAACAGTCTGTTCCCTTTTAAGTTCTCTTATGGCCATAATCTGGTCTCTGATGCTGGCAGCCTTTTCAAATTCCAGTTTCTGGCTGGACTTCCACATCTCCCTTTCGAGTTTCCTTTCCAGTTCCTCAGTATTCCCTTTTAAAAATTGGATAACATTTTTTACAAGATTCTGGTATTCCTCTTCCTTTACTTTTCCTGGTATGCAGGGTGCCACACATTTACCGATATAATAGTCCATGCAGGGAGAAATAGTCCTTTTTGAGGGGAGTTTGTATTTACATGTCCTTATAGGGAAAATCTTCCTTATACTCCGAATAGTTTTTCTTACAGCCTTTGCACTTGTATAAGGCCCAAAAATAGTTATGCCCTCTTCTTTAAGATTCCTTGTAAGCGCAATCCGAGGGTACACCTCATTTGTGGTAATTTTTATGTAAGGGTATTTTTTATCATCTTTTAATCTTATATTATATCTTGGTTGAAACTTCTTAATTAGATTGGCCTCAAGCAGAAGTGCTTCAGCCTCATTCCTCGTTATGATAATCTCTAGTTCTGTTGCCCTTTTTGATAAAACCCTGAATCTGGGGCTTTCTTGATTGTGAAGATAATTTTCCAGTCTTTGTTTTAAATCTGAAGCCTTACCAATATACAGGGGAATCCCATCTTCCTTAAAAATATATACCCCTGGAAGATGTGGGGCCTCTTTGATTTTTTCTTTGATTCTCTCTTTCATATGGATAAAATTGTATACCATATTCCTTGAAAATGGGAAACTCTCATAGTATACTTAAAAAGGAGGTGATAAGATGGCTGGCCATTCCAAATGGGCACAGATAAAACATAAAAAAGCGAAGGTCGATGCGAAAAGGGGGAGGATTTTTACGAAGTTGATTCGTGAGATTACAGTTGCTGCGAGGATGGGGAGTGGTGATCCTGAACATAATCCTAAACTTCGTCTTGCTATAGAGAAGGCAAAAGAACATAATATGCCCTGGGAAAATATAGAAAGGGCTATAAAGAGAGGAACAGGAGAACTTGAAGGAGTTGAATATCAGGAAGCAATTTTTGAAGGTTATGGTCCTGGTGGAGTTGCCATTCTTGTCAAGGCACTCACAGATAACAAAAATAGGACCACAGGAGAGATCCGGCATATTTTTTCAAAACATGGTGGGAACCTGGGAAGTCCGGGAAGTGTAGCCTGGCAGTTTGAAGAAAAAGGGATAATTTATATTGAAAAAGATAAAGCAAATGAAGATACAGTTTTTGAGATAGCGGTAGAAGCTGGGGCAGAGGATGTGAAGACAGAAGGAGATACCTATGAAGTATATACATCTCCAAAAGATTTTGAGAATGTAAAGAAGGCCTTTGTGGATGCAAATATTGAGATTCAGAATGCAGATATTACTATGGTTCCACAATCCACCGTGAGGGTTGATGGTAAAGATGCTGAGAGGCTTCTCAAACTCCTGGATGCACTTGAAGATAACGATGATGTTCAGAAGGTCTATGCCAATTTTGATATTCCAGAAGAAGTTCTTCAATCCTTTACGGAACAATAAATGCTTGTACTTGGTATAGATCCCGGTTTAAGATTCACAGGATTTGGTCTTATTGACGAAAAATTCAAAGTTGTTGGACATGGAATTATAAAACCCAGAGGCGAGTCTCTGGCAGAGAAACTCCATTCCATCTATCAACAGTTCAATGATGTTCTCCAAGAATATTCTCCGGATGTTGCAGTGGTTGAAAGTACGATTTATTATAGAAATGTTAAAACTGCACTGACACTTGGTGCAGTAAGGGGTATTTTACTTCTTGGTCTTCAGCAGAATGGGATAAGATTTTTTGAGGTTTCTCCTACAAAAATAAAATTGAGTCTTACCGGTGTAGGAAGGGCGAAGAAAGAACAGTTAGAGTATATGGTAAAAAAAATACTCTCGTTGAAGGAAGACATCAGTTCTCACGAATCCGATGCACTAGCCCTTTCACTTTGGTTTTTGAAGAGGAAGAAGCATGCTGTATTCAGTTGAAGGGAGGTTGCTGAAAAAGAGTCCGTTCCGTGTTGTGGTGGAAGTGAACGGAATATCTTTTGAAATTTTTATACCTGTATCTGCATTCGAAGCACTCCCCCCTGAAGGTAACAATGTAAAATTATTTGTATACCCCATAGTTCAGGAAAACCGAATTGTGTTGTATGGATTTACTCGGGAGGCGGAAAGGGAACTTTTCCTGGAATTGATCAGACTTACAGGGGTGGGGCCTGCTCTGGCCATGAGAGTCCTTTCTGGTTTAAGTGCCGAGGAGTTTGTGGAAGCTGTTAAGAATGCAGACGTAGATGTAATTTCAAGAGTGAAAGGTGTTGGAAAAAGGAGAGCAGAAAGGATCATTTTTGAGATGGTAGGAAAGACCGCACATATTCTGCCTCAGCCAGTGAGCAGAGAAGAGGATACTGTGGAAAAAGCTGTTCAGGCTCTTGTTGCTCTGGGTCTTAAGGAAGCTGAAGCTAGATCTATAGTCAGGAAGGTCATAGATGAAGCCGGAAAAGAACTCGCCGTGGAGGATATCATTCGTATAGCCCTTGGAGGCCATAAATGAGAATCACCGATCCTAACGTACTGCACGATGAGGAAAGAGAACTGGATAGAGCTTTAAGACCTTTGAGCTTCAAGGAGTTTGTGGGACAGGATCGGATTAAAGAGAATCTTGAAGTTTTTGTGGAGGCTGCCAAAAGAAGGGGGGAGCCACTGGATCATGTGTTACTATGTGGACCTCCGGGACTGGGTAAAACCACCCTTGCCTTTATTATCTCCAAGGAGATGGGGGTAAATATTAGGGTTACATCAGGCCCTGTAATTGAAAGGCCTATAGATCTTGTGGGAATATTGACATCTCTCCAAAAGGGAGACGTACTTTTTGTTGACGAAATTCATCGTTTACCCAGGCAGGTTGAAGAATATCTGTATTCTGCCATGGAGGATTTTAAAATAGACATAATACTTGACAAGGGACCCAATGCAGATTCCATACGGCTAGATATAACTCCCTTTACCCTCATTGGGGCCACCACCCGGTCCGGTCTTCTGACGTCACCTATGAGATCAAGATTTGGGATGAGTTTCCGGCTTGATTACTATAATGAAGAGGAACTCTACAGAATTATCTTAAGATCTGCCCGTCTCCTTAAAGTAAAGATTACGGATGAGGGAGCCAGAGAAATTGCAAAAAGGTCCAGAGGGACCCCCAGGGTAGCAAACAGACTTCTGAGAAGGGTTAGAGATTATGCCGAAGTCAAGGCTGATGGTGTTATAACAAAGGAAATTGCTGTGTATGCATTGAATAACCTAAATGTGGATGAAAAGGGTCTTGATGAAATGGACAAGAAAATCTTGAAGGCAATTATAGAGAAATTTAATGGTGGTCCTGTGGGTATAAAAACCTTATCACATGCTGTCTCAGAGGAACCTGACACTATAGAGGAGGTTTATGAGCCGTATCTCCTGAGGGAGGGCTTCATTGAAAGGACTTCCAGAGGACGTATTGCCACTCCCTTAGCATACAGTCATCTGGGAATCAGAGATTTAGAAAAAGGTCTTTTTTAAACTTAACTTATTACCTTTATTCCATAAATTAGAAATTTGTGCCCATAATAGTTTATAATAGTATCAAACAGGGAGGGCATTATGAAAGTTAGACTAGGAAAAAAAGATGCTCTTATAATAGTTGATGTTCAAAAAGATTTCTGCCCCGGAGGGGCTTTACCTGTACCCCAAGGGGATAAGGTGGTGGAGCCCCTGAATAGATATATTCATCTGTTTTCAAGACACGGAAGTCTTGTAATTGCCACAAGAGATTGGCATCCTGAGAATCACAGTTCTTTTGAAGAATATGGTGGTATATGGCCCAAACATTGTATTCAGAATACAGAAGGTGCTGAATTTCACGATGATTTAAAATTGCCCGAGGATGTTATCATAATATCAAAAGCCACAGAAGCGGATAAAGAGGCCTATTCTGGTTTTGAAGGAACCAACCTTGAAAAAATTCTTAAAGGACATGGAGTAAGAAGAGTTTATGTAGGAGGGCTGGCGACTGATTATTGTGTGAAAGCCACTGTACTGGATGCCCTGAGACTCGGCTTCTGTGTATTCTTATTGCTTGACGGAATATGCGGTGTTAATATCAATCCCGAAGACTCTGAAAGAGCTATTGCAGAGATGCTGGAGAAGGGAGCTGCAGGAATTATCCTTGATGAATTGAAGGGTGGATAAAAAAATCTATGAAAAAGGTCCTCGTTTTGATGAGTGGAGGAGTAGACTCCTCCGTTACACTGTATCTTCTCAAACAGGCAGGTTATAGGGTACAGGGCCTGACCTTTGATATGGTGGGAGAAGGATCCAGGTGCTGTGACGTTAAGGATATTCTGGATGCAAGAAGAGTGGCCAGTATGCTGGATGTCCCCCATCGTGTTATTGATGTGAGAGAAGAATTTAAAAAAATTGTTATAGACTATTTTATAAAAGAATATAAAAGTGGGCGAACTCCCAATCCGTGCGTGATCTGTAACAGAGAGATCAAGATCGCCATGGGGATAAAAATAGCCGATTCTCTTGGATTTGATTATGTGGCTACAGGACACTATGCGAGGGTTAAAAAAAATAATACCCCCCATCTCCTCAAGGCCATCTGGAGAGAGAAATCACAGGAGTATTTCCTTTCCATGATAAAAAGGGAACACTTAAATAGACTTCTTCTACCTCTTGGAGAACATACAAAGGAGGATGTCCGTAATATAGCTCGAGAGATGGGGATGATGGTTTCCGAAAAAGAGGAAAGTCAGGAAGTATGTTTTGTGGGGAAGGATTATAGGGAATTTCTTGAAAAAGCAGGTATAACTCGAAAAAAAGGAGAAATATTATTGAAAAATGGCAAAAAGGTGGGAACTCACGATGGGTATCACCTCTTTACAATCGGACAGAGGAGGGGGATAAACGTATCTCTTGGAAAAAGATATTATGTATACCGAATAGATGCTGCAGCCAATCGTGTATTTGTAGCGGAATGGGATGATTTACTCAGTAGAAAGTTTATTGTTAATAATGTGAACTGGATAGAAGAGGTATCTTTTCCACTGAAGTGTCGGGTTAAGGTAAGGTACCGACACGATGAAGTTGATGCAACTGTGGAAGATATAGGAGATGAAATGTACAGGGTAAAAACAGATAAACCTGTCTTTGCCGTCACCCCTGGACAGGTGGCAGCCTTTTATGAAGAGGATATGGTGCTAGGAGGAGGAATAATATATGAAAGAGAAGATTAAAGCCGTTGCATTATTTTCAGGTGGATTGGATTCAACACTTGCGGCAAAGATTATGGAACAGCACGGTATTGATGTAATAGCTGTGCATTTCATTACACCCTTCTGTGGTAAGGTGAATCTTGAAGATTGCAAAGAACCTCAAGATACCATCGCAAAGGAGGCAGGGTTAAAAATTGTCCATGAACTTATTCTGAAGGAATACCTTGAGATTGTGAAACATCCCAAATTTGGCTATGGTAAAAATATGAATCCGTGTATAGATTGTAAAATACTCTTCCTTAAAAGGGTATGGCAACTGGGGCAGGAGCTGGGAGCTCATTTTATTATAACCGGTGAGGTTCTTGATCAACGTCCAATGTCCCAAAGGATGGAGGCCATTAAACTTATAGAAGAAGAGGCTGGAGTTTCAGGACTTGTTGTTAGGCCTCTATGTGGGAAGTTTCTTCCTCCTACAATTCCCGAGGAAAAGGGGTGGATTGAAAGAGAATGGCTTCTGAATATCAGGGGAAGATCCCGAAAAAGGCAACTGGAGCTGGCCCAAAAACTGGGAATTAAAAATTTCACGCAACCTGCAGGTGGATGTCTACTGACAGATCCTACTTTTTCAATTAGACTCAGGGAGCTCATGGAACACGAGGGTCTTGATTTGATTTATGTAAATTTATTGAAACTTGGTAGACATTTCAGACTTGCTGATAATGTCAGACTGGTGGTGGGGAGAAATCAGGTTGAAAATTCTCACTTAAGACAATTTAAAGATGATTTTGTTTTTATTGAGCCCCTTAATACCAAAGGGCCCGATGCCCTTCTTTCAAAAGAAGCCTCCGGTGAAGACCTTGGGCTTGCTTTAAAAATTGTTGCAAGATATTGTGATGATTCTACAAATGTAATCTTTAAAATAAGATTTTCAAAGGATAAAAGTCAAGAAATCACCGTGGAGGAACCTTTACCTCCTCAGGAAGTGGAGAGATATAGAATCGGGTAGGAGATATTCGTAGATCGTGCAGCGTTACGCTGTACGATATCTTAACTCTGCCAGGAGTTTGGTTCTTACACTGTTAAAAAAATCAAGAGCAACTGGAGTTCTATAGTCAGGATATGTCCATTGGAGTGGCACAAAGCCTTCCTTTTTTCTGTAAATTAAGGTAACTTCACCATAAATTCCTTTCCCGAGATAAATTCTGTGGGAATAATTTTTTGTGGTAACCAATACGAGGTTTGTCAGCGAAACATAACCAGGATCGATGTTTATAGTTCTTTTACCTTCCCTACTGTATTTATGTTCTATCTCATTTGATATAAGTTTGAGATCCACTATAGATTCCGGGTCTATTGTTCCTCTAAAGGATACCCATAATCTTTTTAACCCGCTTCCCATTTCTTTTGAGTAATATTGTGAAAACTCATCAAATTCGAGTATAGGTGATAAGTCTTCAATTTCTCCCAGTGGCTTAAGAATGGTGTTAAGGGAATTTACATGCTCTTCCCTGGTGATTATGCCTGTAAATAATTTGACTTTTTCTGGAATTGAAGGTTTTCCCATAAATTAAATTATATAATTCTTTCTATTCATTTGCAACGCCTCCCTTCGGGTGGTATAATTAAGCCATGACCGAAGATGAGAAATATATGAAAATTGCCCTTGACCTTGCCAAGTTTGGATGTGGTTTCACATCACCAAATCCATGTGTTGGTGCTGTTATAGTTAAAAACGGTAGGATTGTTGGTGTGGGCTACCACAAGAAAAAAGGAGAAAAACACGCTGAAGTACGGGCCATTGAGGATGCGGGAGAATATGTAAAAGGCTCCACCATGTATGTTACCCTTGAACCGCACTCATTTTATGGAACACAACCTCCGTGCACCGAGGCAATTATCAAGGCTGGAATAAAAAGGGTGGTGATCGCAACACTTGACCCCAATCCCAACGTTAATGGGAAAGGAGTTGAAATATTGAAGAAGGCTGGAGTGGAAGTTGAAGTTGGGATTCTCCGGGAAGAAGCTGAATTTATAAACAGGTTTTTCATCCATTATATGAAAACAGGGAGACCCTATGTTATCCTTAAGCTCGCCCAGACACTGGACGGCTTTATTGCAGATAGGACAGGGAATTCTCGCTGGATCTCCGGTGAAGAATCAAGAAAGGAAGTTCACAGGATTAGAGGGGAGGTGGATGCCATCATGATAGGTAGAGGCACTCTTGTGAAGGATGATCCTGAACTTTTACCCAGAGAAGTCTTTGCTCCCAGGAGGCCCGTGAGAATTATAGTTTCAGGCAACGGAAATATAGATTTTAAAAGAAAGATTTTCGGGACAGAAGGGAAAAAGATTATCGCTGTCGGCAAAGGTCACAAACTCGATGTCCCTCCTGCTATTCAAAAGGATGTAGAGGTAATTGAGGTTGAGAGAAAAAATGAGGGTATCAACCTGGAATATTTGATGGAAGAACTTGGCAAAAAAGGGATTCAGTCTGTTCTCTGTGAGGGTGGAGGGAAACTGGCAGGCTCTCTTTTTATAGAGAATCTCGTGAATGAACTTTTAATTTTCTATGCACCTTTTATGTTAGGAGATGGTAAAAAAGCATTCGAGGGATTCTCATCTTTGCTCCGAGAAAGACAAGATCGTTTCACTTTACATTCCTCCACCAGACTCGGGAATGACATAATGGTGAGATACTTGAGAAAATGACAGAAAGTATAATAGAATTTTTCAGAAGCCTTGGTATAAATGGAAAACTTCTTATCCCTGTGATTGCAGCAATGCCTGTTGTAGAATTGAGGGGAGCAATTCCGTTCGCTGTCTGGGTTATGAAGTACGGTGTTCTGGAATCACTCATGCTTTCTCTTGTGGGTAACTGGCTTATTACTGTTCCTCTTGTATTCTTCTTCGATTTTCTGGCAGGGAGATTAAAAAAATATGAATTTGGAGAAAAATTACTGGAAAAATTATATGAAAGAGGGAGAAAAAGAGGAGAACTTGTAAGGGTATACAAGTCTCTTGGTCTCTTTTTATTTGTGGCCATACCCTTACCAGGAACAGGGGCATGGACAGGAGCACTCATGGCATTTTTGTTTAATATAAGAAAAAGATATTCATTTTTATCCATTCTTGCTGGAGTTACGGTAGCCGGGATAATAGTTTCACTTTTCGTTTCACTGGGGCCTCTTTATGGCACAATTACGGGAATCGTATTTATTGCAGGGGCATCCAGGCTACTTCTTATAATGCTTAGAAAAGTGTCCAGATAGAATATTGTTGTAATTGACAGATTATCAAGGAGTGTTTAAAATTTCTCTATAAAAAGGAGGTGAAGTATGCTGGTTAAACTCCATTTTAACTGGAAAGATGTGCCCAGAGCCTTGCGCTTTGGATTTAGTCTTAAAAAAATATGGGTACAATTCCTTGGCCTACTTTTAGGCACAATAGGATATTCCATATTTGCTTATCTGGCACTTCTTGTCTCAGGTTTATCTTTTAAGGAGATATGGAACTTCTGGAAATTTGTACCAGTGCCCGTGGGAGAGCCCATGAATGTGGGGGGTATAATACTCTTTATCCTTGGTATTATTTTCTTTATTGTGCTCAATTTCTTCTTCGGTGTTGCAGTTTCAAAGATTACATACGAACAGCTGAAAGGAGACGATTTCTATGAGGTGAAGGAGGCCCTGAAATTTGCCTTCAAAAAGGGTAAGGCAGTGATAATAGCCCCTATTTCTCTCATTATTCTTGCTGTGTTTATAATAGTTGGTGGCATCATTGTGGGGCTCTTGGGTAAAATACCCTGGTTTGGTGAGCTGGTAATTCTGCTCTCCAGCATACCTGCCTTCTTTGCATCCCTGTTTTTAATTTATATATTCTTTGCTTTTATATTGTCTCTTTTTATATCTGCTGCAGTGGTTGCAACCACAGAGTCCGATACCTTTGATACTCTTTTCGAGGTATTTTCCACGCTAAATGATGAGAATTGGAGATTTATTGGCTATGAAGCTCTTCTGGGAGTTGTGAATTTTATAGGGACTTCTGTATTTATTTGGGCCATTGGAAGAGCCATCTGGATAATGCACAGAATATGGGCAGCTTCCTGGCTCATGGGAGATAAATATGTTGCAGTGGAGAAGGGTGCCCTGTACTATATGACCTATTCCCCCCTCTTTTACAAAATAGAAGGATGGCTTGATTTTCTTAAAGTGGGCGGAATATTATCCCCTGTGAATGTACTTCCTCAGATGTCCATACCACAGCACATACTGGCATTTGTGCTGGGGATTCTATTATATTTTGTTGTTTTCATAGCTATTGCTTTTCCTCTGGTAGTGTTCTGGGTGGGGAATACACTTGCCTATATAGTGCTAGTTAAAAAGAAGGATGATATAGATCTCTTGGCCCAGGAAGAAAAAGAAGAAGCCGCCGAATCACTGATTAAAGAGCAAGAAGAAAAGTCCAAGGAAGAGGAAAAGGGAGAGAAGGAAGAAGAAGGTTGATTGGCATAGAATTCGACGAAGAAAAATTTATTCTTGTTAGAATAAAAGGTAAGAGCATTGTAGAGTTTGCAGAAGAGGAGATGGATTTTCTGGAACGCTATCGGAAGTATAAGATCAAGGCAGTCTTCAGTGGGAAAAAAATCACAGGTAAGCTATACTCAGGGAGGGCAAAGAAAAGGGACTTTATGGAAAATTTTGGTGATAATTTTTACATTCTCAAAAGGAATTTCAAAAAAGATAAAAAGATTTACACATTCTTGGCAGGTGTTCCATTAACTATACTTTCCATTGCTGAAGCTCTGCTTCCAGAAAAAACTGTAAGACTTGACTTCCCCTCTTTTGTTTTATACGATATTCTATATCACCTGGATCTGCTGGAAAAAGTGGAAGAAGTACTGGCATTGCATAAAACCGATAACATTGTACATTACCTCATTGTTAATGATGGTCTTCCTGTCTACGCATCCTCTTTTCCTGTAGAGCCTGATCCCGAAGAAAAATTAACAGAGTTTTTTAAGATATTTTTTGAAGAGGGAGCACCTCCTATATATCTCACAGGTGATTTTGATGCCTCAGAGATAGCACTTCTCAAAGACCTTGCCATGGATGGAGTTGTAGAGACACTTGATCTCACAAAGATCTTCGACGTGAGAGTGCCTGCACCTCAAAAACCACAACGATATAGTTTAGCAATAGGAGTAACTCTCTGATGCTAAGATTGAATTTTAAAAGAAAAAAAAGAAAGAGTACTGTTCCTGTATTTGTGCTTATTGTCCTTGTCTTGGGACTTGTGGTTACCTTATATTACCAATATGGTGATATTTTAAAAACAAAGATAATACCCGAGGAAGAGGTTAAAATGTACTTTCTACGAGGTATTTTAATTCATGGAGAGGAGAAATACGCCATATTCCTGGATAACAGAGGTAGAAGATATATGGTTAAGGAAGGAACAGAGACCTGTGATTTCAGAGTCAATAAAATAGACAGTGCGGGAGTAACTCTTGTGAATAAAAATGGGAAAGGAGTAACTATAAAATGGTGATAAACCTGTTACTGGGATTGCTACTGGTGCTTCCTATTGATATTAGAGTACACGTGGATAAGGTGAAGGTGACTGTACCTGTGGGTGATATGAAGTATGATGTTACAGATTTTGAAAACGGCAGGAAGGTGATAATAGATATTTATGGATATCCCGGGATTAAAACAGGATTCTGGAATGTGAAGGACGATGGTATTGAAAAGGTCGAGATTAAAAGATTCAGAACGGAAAAAATCACCAGAGTTATTGTAACCACTTCAGGTCCTGTAAAAGTTTTGCAGAGAACAAGAGAAGACGCAAACTTGATTGTACTTCTTGCTATTGACACAATGGATAAAGCTCAACCTCCCAGGTATATTATAAGAAAAATCCCGGAAAAGAGGGTTTACAATCTACCTGCAAAGAGAGACTCTATATGGTTTAAATTCCATGACATAACAACAAAGGATCTCCTTGATTTTTTATCCTTCGTTACGGGAAAGGAATTTAGAACGAAGGAACGGTTAAATAAAGTCCACTCGTTTCAGGGGAAAGTTGAGAACTTTGATGAGATAATCAAGCGAGTGCAAAATGAGCCACAATAGAGGAGTGCTTTATGTAGTTGCAACTCCTATTGGGAATATGAAGGATATAACGTTGAGGGCATTAGAAGTTCTGAAGGAGAGTAATTTTATACTTTGTGAAGACACAAGGAAAACAATGAAAATTATGAGCCATTATAATATTTCAGGTCCGAAGCTCCTCTCCTATAATGAGCATAACGAGAATAAAAGAATTCCAGAAGTTGTAAAATTACTGAGAGAAGGGAATACAATATCTCTTGTATGCAATGCAGGAACTCCCACTATTCAGGATCCGGGGTACAGACTCATTAAAGTTTTGAAAGAAGAGGGATTTAAGGTACTCCCAGTGCCAGGTCCTTCTGCTTTAATTGCTGCACTTTCTGTATCTGGTTTACCCACAAATAGGTTTATCTTTTATGGATTTTTACCTAGAAAGAAAGGTAAAAGAGAATCCCTATATAGAGAGTGGATAGAAGAAGAAATGACGGTAATATTTTATGAATCCCCAAAAAGGATTAAGAAGATATTTAAAGAGATTAAGTCTTATAGAGAATTTGAAAATCGCAGGGTTTTCATAGCCAGAGAGATGACCAAAAAGTTTGAGTCTTACGCCTATTTGCTGATAAAGGATGTGGATGTTGAGGATTTGCCCGAGAAGGGGGAATATGTCGTAATTCTGGAGGGGAAAAAGTGAAAGAGGAATGGAAGGTCAGAGGAAGGAGATTCATATCACCGGTGGTCTCTGTTCTGGTAAAATATAAAGTTCACCCTAATATTCTTACAGTGGCAGGACTCTGGATTACAGTATGTGCCAGTATCCTGTATGCAGAGGGGGCATTCAGATGGGGAGCTCTTGTAATGTTATTTGGAGGATTATTTGATGCTATAGATGGGGAAGTGGCCCGAAGGTCAGGGAGAGTTTCTGTATTTGGTGCATTTCTGGATTCCACTCTAGATAGATTTTCTGATTTTTTCATTTTTGGAGGATTGATTTACTATTACAGGAATAATCTTATCTTTTTTATAGCTCTCTATGTGGCGGTTATTTTCACGTTAATGATAAGTTACATAAGAGCCAGGGCAGAAGGCCTGGGCTATTCTCCCCGCTCGGGCCCCATGGATAGAACAGGTAGATATTTTTTCATAGTTATAACTACTTTCCTTGGTCCAGAAATATTCAGATGGTTTATTTTCGTATTTATTATTCTGGTTTTCATAACCGTTTTAAGGAGATGGAAGGAGCTTTATAATTATTTTAAAATTAATAACAAAAAACAAATTTCTTAGTAACGAAAATAAAAAGGAGGTTTCGTATGGGTGAAATTAGGGTAGCGATAATAGGGGTTGGTAATTGTGCATCAAGTCTTGTGCAAGGAGTATATTATTACAGAAATGCAAAACCTGGCGATTTTATACCGGGTATAATGCACGTAGAGCTTGGGGGATACCATATCAGCGACATAAAATTCGTGGCAGGTGTGGATGTGAACATCACCAAGGTGGGTAAGGACCTCTCAGAGGCAATTTTTGCGGAACCCAATAATACCTACAAATTTACAGATGTACCTAAACTTAATGCGAAAGTCTATCGTGGAATGACTCACGATGGTATTGGAAAATATCTGGAAAATATTATAGTGAAGGCCCCTGGACCAACAGATGATATTGCAAAAATATTCAGAGATCTAGGGGTTGATGTGGTGGTTAATTTCCTGCCTGTAGGCTCAGAAGAGGCCACCAAATGGTATGTGGAGCAGACCATTCAAGCAGGTGCTGCTTTTGTGAATGGCATACCGGTATTCATTGCAAGTTCACCATACTGGTCCAAGAGGTTCGAGGAAGCAGGTCTTCCTGTGTTGGGTGACGACATTAAATCACAGGTTGGAGCTACAATAGTTCATAGAACTCTTGTTCAGCTCTTCCTTGATAGGGGAGTTAAGCTTGAAAGAACCAGCCAGCTCAATGTGGGAGGTAATACAGACTTCCTCAACATGCTAGAGAGAGAAAGGCTCCAGTCTAAAAAGATTTCAAAAACAGAAGCGGTAACCTCGCTTCTTCCCTATGATATCGGTGAAGAAAATGTGTATATCGGTCCATCAGACTATGTGGCATGGTTAAAAGATAGAAAATGGGCTTATATGAGACTCGAAGGAAGGACCTTTGGAGATGTCCCATTAAACATCGAATTGAAACTGGAGGTTTGGGACTCTCCAAATTCTGCCGGTGTGATGATAGATGCAATTAGATGTGCAAAAATAGCCAAAGATGCAGGACTTAAAGGAGCTATTATCGAGCCTTCTTCTTATTTCTTTAAACATCCACCAGTTCAGTATCCTGATTGGAAGGCAAAGCAACTCACCGAAGAGTGGGTTGCAAAGAGTTCCAAAAAGAAGTGAAGGGAGTGTGAAGTGGGCGGGGATATTCCCCGCCCACTTTTTGAAATGGGTAAATGGGGATTCTTTATAACTATAGAAGGTATAGAGGGTAGTGGAAAAAGTACCCTGGCAAAAGGTCTTAAGCTTTACTTAGAAAATTTGGGTCTTAAAGTTGTATTCACCCGGGAACCTGGTGGTTCCAGCGTGGGTGAAAAGATAAGGAAAATATTACTTTCCAAGGAAGATAGTATGGATTCTATGACTGAAGTTTTTCTTTTTCTAGCTGCAAGAAGAGAAAATGTGGTTAAAAATATTCTACCAGCCTTACAGAATGGTATGGTGGTTATAGCAGATAGATATACAGATTCTACTCTTGCATATCAAGGATATGGCAGGGGACTTCCCATTAAGATATTGAGAAGATTAAATAAGATAGCCACTAAAAAGATATACCCCAATCTCACTTTTCTGATTGATATTCCCCCGGGAAGGGGACTTGGACGAAAGAACGAAAATGATTTTGACAGAATTGAAAGGGAAAATCTGGATTTTCATAAAAGAGTAAGGGAGGGCTATCTTCGTCTCGCAAGAATAGCGAAAAAAAGGATTTATGTTCTTGATGGTACCAGGGATCCTGCAGAGATTCTTGAAGAGGCGAAGCAGGTGCTGTATAAAAGGCTGGTGGAAAAGAAGAAAATTAAACCCATGAGAGGTGAGTAATAATGAAGAAAAGGTATCTTGTTTTTATTCTGGCCATTCTCCTATCCTCCTTTGTCGGGTATAGGGTGGGTGTGAGTAAGGAAAGAGCTTCCCTGAGAACGATGTTTTCCATTTTTGCCAGAGTTCTCAACGAAATTCAGAGATATTATGTGGAAGAAAAAGACCCTGTGGAATTAGTGGAAAAGGGTATAGAG
>QNDO01000012.1 GCA_003644895.1 Candidatus Hydrothermota bacterium
ATGAGGAAGATAGCTAAAGAAGTTGCAATGGATAAGATTAAAAACAGAAAGATTGTTATTACGCCTAAAACTGTGGAAAAGTATCTCGGACCTCCCATTTATTATGAAGAAGTCAAGGCAAGGAAGGGAGAGATAGGAGTGGTTACAGGTCTTGCATGGACACCATCGGGCGGAGAAATACTATTTGTTGAATCTTTGAAAATGCCGGGAGGGAAAAATTTAATTTTAACAGGGCAACTGGGGGACGTTATGAAAGAATCCTGTGAAGCAGCTCTTTCTCTGGTAAGAGCACGGGCTGAAAAGCTCTCCATAGACTCAAAATTTTATGAGAAATACGACATACATATTCATGTCCCGGAGGGAGCAATTCCCAAGGACGGGCCTTCAGCAGGAATTGCCATATTTACATCACTGGTATCTCTTCTTAAAGAAATTCCAGTTAATCCAGAAATCGCAATGACTGGCGAAATTACATTGAGTGGAAGGATACTTCCTGTAGGTGGTATCAAGGAAAAGGTAATAGCTGCAAAAAGGGCCGGTATTAAGAAGGTTATTTTACCAGAGTGGAACGAGAAAGATTTGAGAGACATCCCCGATCATATAAAAAAGAATCTTAAATTTCATTTTGTGAACAATGTAGACCAAGTACTTGATATCGTGTTTCAGGAAAAGAAAGAAAAAAATGATTAATATTCCGAACCTTCTTTCACTTTTAAGGCTATTTCTCCTACCCATTTTTTTATATTTTATTGCCAGCGGCCGTACTCTTTTTTCGGTGTTATTTTTTGTAATAATCATTGCAACCGATATCCTTGACGGATATATCGCACGAAAGAGGAATCAGTGTACTAACCTGGGCAGGGTTCTTGACCATGGGGTGGATAAATTATTCACCATTCTTACTACAATCTGGCTTTATATTTACAACCGATTTCCTCTATGGGCTACGCTTTTCTTCGTTTTGAGAGAGCTTATAATCCTTACATCAGGATTTCTGTTTCTTGTGGATAAAAAATTGACCTTTACCTCAAGAACCATAGGAAAAATTTCAGGAGGGTTTTTTTATTTAACGATTCTGCTTTATCTTCTGAGGTATGATTCCTCTGCAATTGTATTTCTATATATTTCTGTTGTTCTTTTCTCAATTGCCACTCTCTGGTATGCAGTTTTATATTTTCCAAGAATAAAGGAGGTGTACGATGAGAGTAATAATAGTTAAAAATTATGATAGTATGTCCAAACTTGCTGCTAAATTTGTTAAAGAAGAATTACTGAAAAAGCCAGATCTGGTCCTGGGACTCGCTACCGGTTCAACCCCTTTGGGTTTATATAAAGAGCTTATTAGGATGCACAAAGAGGAGGGACTGGATTTCTCAAAGGTTACAACATTCAATCTGGATGAATACATAGGACTTCCCAAGGATCATCCGGAGAGCTACCATACCTTTATGTGGGAGAATCTCTTTAAACATATAAATATTAATCCATCAAATATATATATTCCTGATGGTACAGTTGAAGATATCAAAGCTCACTGTATATGGTATGAGGAAAAAATAGCAGAAAAAGGTGGCATAGACCTTCAGATATTGGGAATTGGAAGGGATGGACACATAGGCTTTAATGAGCCCGGATCCTCACTTGCATCAAGGACAAGGATAAAAACCTTGGCAAGGGAGACCCGAGAGGATAATGCCAGATTTTTTGGTGGGGATATTAACAAAGTTCCTAAATATGCAATTACCATGGGTATAGGAACCATTATAGAATCAAGGAAACTTATCCTCCTTGCCAGCGGGGTAAACAAACGTGATGCCATTAAGAAAACTGTGGAGGGGCCTATAACTGCTATGGTTCCAGCCTCTATGATCCAGATACACCCAAGGGCTATAGTAATAATTGACCAGGAAGCTGCTTCACTTCTGGAGAGGGAGTATGAAACATGGGAAGGATAGGGCCGGTTTTTATATTCGAAGATGAAAAATATGAAAATTTTCTTCCACTTGTGTGGTTAAGACCAGTTTTTGACCTGAGAGTTGGAATCCTCACAATTTTCGAAAAATGGTATAAAAAACTGGGAGAGATTGAGGGAGTATTTTTACGGAGTTATCTAAGTAAACTGGTAAAGGAGATGTATCCGGAAATTAGGGTTAACGAAGGAATCAGACCGGGAACGAAGGTTCTGCTGATAAACGGCAGAACTCTGCCTCCTGAAGATATTTCTGTTTTTGACGATGTAGAGGAGGAAACGCTTTTTGTGAGTAACAAAGGTGAAGTGGTTGCTTTTTATGGGTACTTTGATGAATATGAAGGTATAATCGACACAGGGAGATTAAGAGAGAAAGAAGTAAAGGAATTACGGATAGATGTGGAAGTCCTTAACTATCTGTGGGATACCATTAAAATTAATGGTGAGGAGATTATAAAAGATTTTAACATGATTGGTAACTCTGGAATACATGCTCCCATTTCTCAGAAGGTTGCCTTGTTAGGGAATGAGATATTTGTAGCAGAAGGTGTCAGGCTTTACCCCAATGTTGTGATTGACGCGGAAGAAGGTCCTGTATATATAGATAAAAATGTCACTGTACTTCCCAATGCCTTTTTGAAGGGTCCCCTGTATGTGGGAGAAGGTTCAATTATTAAAGTGGGTGCTAAAATCTATGAAGATGTTTCTATAGGTCCTGTTTGCAAAGTAGGAGGTGAGGTAGAAGCCACCATAATTCATTCTTACTCAAACAAACAGCACGATGGATTCCTGGGACATTCCTATGTTGGCACTTGGGTAAACATAGGCGCAGACACTAATACCAGCGATTTAAGGAACAATTATGGAAGTGTTAAAATTATTTTCAAAGGAGAGAGATTTGATACGGGCATGCAATTTCTGGGATCCATGATAGGGGATCACACAAAGAGCGGAATCAATACAATGTTCAACACAGGAACAATTGTCGGGGTATTTTCTAATATCTTCGATGCTGGATTTCCTCCAAAATTTATCCCATCTTTCAGTTGGGGAGGGAGACACGGCTTCGTAACCCATGAGCTGGAGAAAGCTATTGCAACTGCACGTAGGGTTATGAAAAGAAGAAAGGTGGAATTAAGTACAAACTATGAGGAAGTTATAAGAAAAGTTTTTGAACTTACTCAAAAGGAGAGAGATGAAGCCGGCGTGTCTTAAAAGAGGTGATACCATAGGAGTGATTTCCCCTGCCTCACAACCTGATGCAGCACTTCTCGAACGCGGTATTCATTTTCTTGAAAACCTCGGGTTTAAGGTAAAATTATTTCCTCATGTACTCAATTCCACAGGATTTCTTGCAGGAGAGGATGAAATAAGGCTGGAAGACCTTCATTCTGCCTGGGAGGATGAAGAGGTAAAAATGATTATAACCTCCCGAGGAGGGTATGGTTGTGCAAGGCTTCTGGAGAGTATCCAGTGGGAAAGGATGAAAAAGAAGCCCAAAATATTCATGGGGTTCAGCGATATCACCGTTCTGCTCAACGCCATATATAAACTTACAGGGCTTGTAACTTTCCATGGACCCATGGTAAAGACGAACTTCAGTGCTCCCAGTGACAGAACTGTTGATTATTTTTTAAAGGCCATCTCCGGTAAGAGATATACCGTAGTGTGGGAAGGTGAGTATTTCAAAGCAGCCGGGGATATCCAGGGGAAGATTGTAGGGGGATGTCTTTCATTGGTTGTTAGTCTCCTGGGTACTCCTTATGAGCCAGATTTTGCTGACAAAATCCTTTTTATTGAGGAGGTGGGCGAAGAAGACTACAGAATAGATAGGATGCTTTTCCACCTAAAATACGCAGGTGTGTTCAAAAAAGTAAAAGCAGTATTACTGGGATATTCTGATATAGGATATGACATTTATCTGGATTTTTTTATGAAAAAAGCAGAAGTTCCTCTCTTTACTGGATTCCCGGCGGGGCATGGGAGTGAAAATATAACACTGCCCATTGGTATACCCGTAATTCTTTACAAAAGGAGATTCAGACCTGAGCTCGGGCTATTGGAATCACCCTGTAGTTATAGTTATATCCAGTAATTTTATATTCTTGAAATTAATAAAATCCATTGTGCTGGTTGGGGGGAAGAAAAAGAGTTCCTTAAATCCCATATTACTGAGGTATTCAATATACTTAAATAAAAGATAAATTGAAGCATCAAAGTCCTTAATGTGGGTGATGGATGAAAGTTCAAGTAGATAAGCGCGATCCCTGTACTCAAGGGCAAGTATAGAAGCTAAGGTCCATCCTTCCACTACGAGCTCAATAAGTTTTAAAATCCCTTGAGGCACCATAAGATAAGCAAGATTTTCCACAAACGTCTTAAATTCAAGAATCGAGCTTTTTGAATGGGATGAATTATTAAAGAGAAAAACCAGTCTGTCGACTAATTCAGAAACATCCTCAATTCTTTTAGTTTCGATTTCTTCAAATCTCTTAGCTCTTTTCAATGTAGATGTGATGATTCTGGATGCTTTGCCCTTTATTTTGTACAGCCATTTCTCAACATTTTCGGGAATTATAAGTGACTTCAGGTTGCGTTGACCGGTAATATTTATGCTATATTTTTTATTTTCAGCAAGTTTTTTCATAATCCAGTAATAAGGAGAGCTTTCAGGAATCTGAGTAATAATAAAGACATCCAGTGCCGACAAGATTTCCTCCACAAATTCTTCCCTTATTTCATGGTAAGCTATGAATTCATTAAAATAATGGGGGTAACGAGGCGAGAGAGTTTTTCCTCTTTTATTTTCCATGTCCACATCAAGTAAGGCGATACCTGCAAGTTCCCTATCAACTTCCAAAGCATAAATTTTCCCGTCATGTATTACCCCGTAAAGGTCAAAAGTCACACCTATCCAGTAAGGTGTCATAAAGGGGTGAGAATTGGGAATTTTTGTAAGTAGATTGTTCCACTCCTTTTCTATCTCCCAGATCTTTTCTGAATCCTCGAGACCCATAACACCAAGGCTTGTGTCTTTTATTGAGGCCACTTTATTACCTCCAGTTTTACGTGGGCAACACCCTTTGAAATTATGCCCAACCTTTTTGCTGCTTCATATGAAAGATCTATTATTCTGTTTTTCTTAAAGGGCCCTCTGTCGTTGATCCTTACAATAACACTCCTCCCATTCTCCAGATTTGTGACCTTTACGTAAGTTCCAAAAGGTAATTTTCTGTGGGCAGCAGTCAATTTATACATGTTGAATACTTCTCCGGATGCAGTCTTTTTACCGTGAAACTTTTTTCCGTAGTACGAAGCCAGTCCAACTTCTATCCATGTACCCTCATACTTATAAGATGCACAGTTACTGTTAAAAATTAAGGGGAGGAGCAGAAAAACGATTAAATATCTACATTTCATTCAACATTATAATATTACCTAAACTCTGCACTGTCAAGAGTTATTTTATCTGTCCAATCCTTGACTATACCAATGAAAATGTTTAAACTAAAACAATAAACAAAGGGAGGTTAAAATGAAAATTTTGATAATTATTTTCATATTTATGGTAAGTGTTCCCCGTGCTTTTGCGCAATCACAACCAGCTCCAGAGGATACCACACCGCAGGTAGTAGATTCATGCAAAGTCTGGTTTTCAATAGGCCATGACTATCTCCTCAAAAAGAGATGGAGTGACGCTATAAGGAATTACAGGAGAGCCCTCTGTTTCAACGAGAACTTTATACCGGCTTATCTGGAGCTGGGAAGAGCATTTTTGGGAAAGGCTGGAGAATATCTTCAGAAGGGTATAGGAGACAGTGCAGACATGTTTTTTGACTCTGCTGAAGTTGCTTACAGGAAAGTGGCAGAAATAGATTCAACAGATTCAAGAGGATGGCAGGGACTCGGTTTCATGTATGGTGTTGTAAAGAAGGAATACGACAAGGGTATAGAATTTTACAGAAAGGCCATCGAGGTTGACCCCAACAATGCCGATGCCCTTTATGGTCTCGCAAAACTTTATGAAAATATTGGCTCTAAGGAAAAAGCAGATTCCGTATATAAAGATGCGATTTCCAAGAAACCCAATAGCGTTGGACTCAGGGTATCTTATGGCTTATTTTTAAGTGAAGATAAAAGGTATGGAGAATGTATCCCCCATCTGGAAAAGGCCCTTGAGCTTGGCATAGATGACCCGAAGAAGGAAAAGGATGTGAGAACTGCGCTGGTAAAAGCATACCTTCAGGAAGGTAAGAAAAACCCTAAACTGTATTCAAAGGCCGTTAAACAGATTGATGAGCTTATCAAAGAGGATTCACTGAATTATGTGAATTATTTGAACAGAGCAGAAGCGTACGGGGGACTGGGAAAGAAGTCTCAGGCTCTGGCGGACTATGACAAGGCGATTCAGCTTGCCCCCGAAAATCCTATTGTATACATTAAAAAAGCCGTTTATTTACTTTATGAATTAAAGAAGTATAACGATGCTATTACTACCATAAATAAGGTGCTTCAGTTTGAGAATCTCGATGATTATTACAAAAGTCTCGCCTACTTTTTAAGAGGCGATGCATACTATGGACTTGGAGGTACCACATACAATAGGGCCAAGAAAAACAAGGATAGAGAAGGAGCTGGACAGGCTTACAAATACTATCAACGTGCAATTCAGGATTACAAAACCGCTCTGAATTTTGCCACGGGCTCTCTCAAGAATCAAGCTTCTTCAAGGATTGAAAAAGCAACCAAAGCAAGTAAAAAGGCTTACGGAGTATGGAAAGGAATTGAGCCCTGGTGAAGTACTTGTTTTAAATTATAATTACGAGCCAATAAATATATCTACATTAAGAAGGGCTATTAAGTTAATTTACCTTCAAAAAGCAGAGCCTGTTATCTATAAGGATGGAAGGGTTTTAAGGGCGGAACGTGTAATTTACAGAGCCCCCAGTGTGATTAAATTAAATTACTATGTAAAATTGAGATATAGAGAAGTACCACTTACAAAAAGGAACATCCTAAGAAGGGATAATTATACTTGTCAATATTGCGGTACCCGGGAAGGACCAATGACGGTTGATCATGTGATTCCAAAGAGACTAGGGGGAAGGGATGAATGGGCGAATCTTGTGTGCGCCTGTTTCAGATGCAATAACAAAAAGGGAGATAGAACACCCGAGGAAGCAGGTATGAAACTTCTACGGAAGCCGAGGAAACCGTCTTATTTTACCCTTCTCTTTGCCACACGAAAAATCCCTGACGAAAGATGGAAGGAATTTTTATTTCTTAAGTGAATATATTTCTATCAGCATTAATTTCAACTCTCTTCTTAAAAAATATAATTGTAGAGAATTCCAGGCTCCTTAACCAACTAGATATTAGATATCTTAATCAAACTTTCTCTGGTAAAGAATACAAAAGTGATAGCATCCTCATAAATAAAGTCCTTGATGAAACATTTAAGTTATATGAGGATAAGGGTGTTATAAAAGTACATATATTTCCAGAAATAAAAAGTAACGTAGGGGATACGGTGGTATTAATTATTCACCTCGCCAACGAAAAAGTAAATCCACTTATAAACATAAAATTTAAAGGAATTAAAAAGACCAGCCTCAGGATTCTCAAGAAATTCTTTTCTTTCAAAAATAACATCTTCAGCAGAAGGGAGCTATTTAGTAAATCAAGTATACTTCAATCTGAAGATATCTTGATTCTCAGAGGGTACAATTTTGTAAATTTGGAAAACGGAGTTGAATTAATACTGAATTTTGAGGAAGTCAGCAGTGATTATATTCACGGTATCGCTTCATTTTCTCATGGAACACCGGTTATAGAACTGGCAGCAGGGTCTCAAAACTTTCTGGGATGGATGTTACAGCCTTCGCTTTCTTTGTACTACAGGCAAAATGTTCTGGATGCCCTAGATTTTAAATTATTTATGTTATTTCCTTTAGAACCACATTACACCGTTGGTTGCAGAGTTCATTATGAACCTGATGGGAATGAATACGGCGTTTATCTGCGGAGATCCTTTATTCATCACTCTTTATGGGTGGGGGGAGAAAAATACAGGGATTCATATCGTGTGAATTCAGGTGTAATTTTCAATCTCTCTCCGGTTTATGTCTTAAGTAACATAATCATGGATGAAACTAGAAAATTAAGTGGAGGAGGAATCATCAGTATAGTACTTGGAGGTAGAGCCTATGCCGATGTTTCTGCTTTATTTGTTTATAATTTGGATAGTAGAAGGGTCCGTGTGGAGACAGGAGAAAATTACATTGCAGGAAACGGACTATCTCTACGGACTAAAGTAGGATACGGTATTCTGAGAGTGGTTTTTTACAGAGGGATAATCGATATTTCTGCGGCTGGTTTCGAGTTTCCCTATAAAAATGGTATCTTTTCCCTCTATATTAGCCCGGCGAGAAATTTACGCAGTTTTGGAGATTACACTTTTTCTTTCGGTTTTGTGAAAAGGGGAGCTTTATTTGACAATATCTTCATCTTTCGTTAGAATTTTGAAACTTCATAACGTTGTCCTGAGAAGGAGGTATTATGGATTACGGTAAACTTTATTGGTTTGCTCCAGTAGGTTCAATACTTGCTCTACTATTTGCTCTATTTCTTGTCTTCAAAGTAAGAAAAGAAGATGAAGGCACTCAGCGTATGCGAGAGATCGCAGAAGCTGTGAGAGAAGGGGCCTCTGCGTATTTGAAGAGACAATACACAGTGGTTGCACTTTTCTTTCTTGTTGCCTTTGGGATTCTGCTGGTTTTGGCACTTAATAAATTACAACCAATATTTGTACCCTTCGCCTTCATCACCGGTGGATTTTTCTCTGGGCTGTCTGGTTTTATAGGTATGAGTGTTGCTACCCGTGCCAGTGCGAGAACAGCCAACGCTGCGAGAAGAAGTCTGAACAGTGCACTAAGGGTCGCTTTTCAAGCGGGTGCGGTAATGGGAATGGTTGTGGTGGGATTAGCGCTCCTTGACATGAGTATATGGTTTCAGATACTTAAATGGTTTTACGGAGTAAAGCAAGGTCTGGCTGGGAATGCGTTACTTGATGCCATCACCTTTACAATGTTAAGTTTTGGTATGGGTGCTTCAGCCCAAGCACTCTTTGCCCGTGTGGGGGGAGGTATATTTACAAAGGCTGCCGATGTAGGCGCTGACCTGGTGGGTAAAGTAGAGGCAGGAATACCTGAAGATGACCCTCGCAATCCAGCAGTTATAGCAGATAATGTAGGAGATAATGTGGGTGATGTGGCTGGGATGGGGGCAGATCTCTATGAGTCTTATACTGGCTCTATAATTGCCACTATGTCGCTGGCCGCTTCTGCAAAATTAGGGATGAGAGGTGTAGTTCTTCCTCTTGTACTTGCTGGAATAGGGGTTATTGCCTCCATAATAGGAACATTTCTTGTCAGGACAAAGGAGGATGCCTCCCAGACCACATTGTTATGGGCTTTGAGAAGAGGAATCTGGGGTAGCAGTGCGTTGGTTCTGATAGGGGCATTTTTTGCTATTAGGTTTATATTGCCCCCCGAGGATTTCAACATATTTTTTGCCGTAATTTCGGGCCTTATTGCGGGCCTTATAATCGGATATTCTACAGAGTTTTTCACTTCAGATAGCTATAAACCCACCCAGAATATTTCCAAAGCTGCACTCACCGGCCATGCCACTTTGATTTTAGAAGGATTGTCCACTGGAATGCTTTCTACCAGTGTCCCTATAGTTGCAGTTGTTTCGGCTACTTTGATAAGCTATTTTGTCTCTGGAGGAGCTCACAGTTTCAGTCTCGGGCTTTATGGGGTAGGTTTAGCAGCGGTAGGCATGCTCTCTACTCTTGGTATCACTCTTGCAACGGATGCTTATGGCCCCGTTGCAGATAATGCAGGAGGGAATGCAGAGATGTCACATTTACCACCTGAAGTCAGGCAGAGGACAGATGCACTGGATGCCCTCGGTAATACAACAGCTGCCACGGGTAAAGGGTTTGCTATAGGCTCTGCTGCGTTAACTGCGCTTGCTCTCATTGCTGCTTATTATAACGATGTAATTAGATGGGCTGGATCTTTCCACATTCAGAATGTACTGGATTTCATTAAACCTGTTCTCACCGATCCTCTGACAATGAGTGGTGTGTTTATCGGTGCCATGATGCCCTTTGTATTCTCGGCCCTATCAATAAGAGCAGTAGGACGTGCAGCTCAAGAAATTGTTGTTGAGGTTAGGAGACAGTTCAGAGAAATCGAGGGTTTACTGGAAGGTAAAGCAAAGCCGGATTATGCTAAGGCTGTTTATATCAGCACCAAGGCTGCGCAGAGAGAGATGATACTTCCAGCACTTCTTGCGATAGTAGTACCCATTATTGTGGGTTTTCTTATGGGGCCATCAGCTGTGATGGGGCTCTTAGCAGGTGCCCTGACTACAGGATTTGCCATGGCGCTTTTTATGGCCAATGCAGGGGGTGCATGGGACAATGCTAAAAAGTTTATTGAGAAGGGTCATTTTGGCGGTAAGGGAAGTGATCCTCATAAAGCCGGTGTTACTGGAGACACTGTTGGTGATCCACTAAAGGACACCGCTGGACCGTCACTTAATATATTGATTAAGCTTATGTCAATGGTATCAATTGTTTTTGCGGGTTTTGTTGTTAAATTTACACTTGTGAGGTTTTTAATAAAATGAGACCTCCAAAAGATATAAAATTATTATCGGGGACAAGTTCAAGGCCTTTAATGCTCGAGATTGCACAACATTTGAAAGTGGAGCCCACAGAACATTTGGTGTCCCGATTCAAGGACGGAGAAATCAGGGTTCAGATACTCGAAAATATCAGAGGGCACGATGTGTTTATTGTACAATCAACACATCCACCTGCAGATAACCTTCTTGAGCTATTATTGCTTATAGATGCTGCAAAGCGGGCATCCGCAAAAAGAGTAACCGCCGTTATACCATATTTTGGATATGGAAGGCAGGACAGAAAAGATCAGCCGAGAGTTCCCATATCCGCAAAACTTGTCTCAAATCTTATAGAGGTTGCAGGTGCAAACAGAGTTTTAACTGTGGATCTGCATGCGGACCAAATTCAGGGTTTCTTTGATATCCCTGTGGATAACCTGTTTGCAACTCCTATATTCAAGGAGTTCTTCAAAGGGCTTTCACCGGAAACTCATACTGTTGTTGCACCGGATGTGGGGGCATCCAAGAGGGCAAGGGCCGTTGCAAGAAAACTCGGAGACCTTCCCCTCGCGATCATTGATAAAAGACGGCCTGCTCCTAACCAGGCTGAGGTATTGAATATAATTGGCCATGTAGAGGGAAGGCACCTTATTATTGTGGATGATATAATTGATACTGGGAATACCATAATCGAAGGGGCTAAGGCATTGATAGAGGCAGGTGCATTAAGTGTGGTGGCTGCTGCTGCTCACGCTCTTCTTTCGGGTAATGCTCCACAAAAAATAGAAGATTCGCCCATTAAAAAGGTGATTGTTACTGATACCATACCCACGGTGTGGGAAAGAAAGACCGATAAAATGGAAATTCTGAGCATCGCTCCGTTGCTTGCAGAAGCAATTAGAAGAATTCATAATGAAGAATCCATTAGTGCGCTTTTTATTTAAATTAAACTAAGAAGGAGGTTAAAATGGATTTTGTGCTTGATGTTGAAAAAAGGGAAGAGGTTGGAAAACAGGCTGCAAAAAGACTGAGAAGAGAGGGTTTTGTACCTGGAGTCGTGTATGGTCATGGTGAGGAGACTACACCAATAAAAGTTCCTACCATGCAAATTTCAGAATTCTTGAAGCAGTCCCATGGAGAGGCTGTTTCTCTGAAATTGAAACTGGGGAAGAAAAAGTATAATGCCATAATAAAAGCCATAGAGAGAGATCCTGTAACTGGAGATATTCTCCATCTGGACTTTCAAATTCTGCATAAAGGCGAGAAGATCACGGTGGAAGTTCCTATTGAAGTTGTGGGTACCCCAATAGGGGTTAAACAGGGAGGCATTTTGGAACATCTTGTAAGATCCATAGAGGTAAGAGCAATACCCAGCAAGTTACCTTCCCACATTGAAATAGATGTTTCGGAGCTGCATATAGGTGATTCTATTTTTGTCAAGGATCTTAAGCTGGAAGATGTTGAAATTCTCGAAGACCCTGAAGAGGCTATAGTTACAGTTCTTGCTCCTAGGAAAGCAGTTGAGGTAGTGGAGGAAGAAGAAGCCGAAGTTCCTGAGGAAGAAGAAGCTGGAGAAACTACTGAAGAGAGTTGAGAATTTTTGTAGTCGGCCTGGGTAATCCAGGTGAAATATACAGATTTACAAGGCATAATGCGGGAGCTTTATTTATTGAATTTCTTGCAGAAAATTATGAAATAAAGCTTACTCCCTCAAAGTTTGATTTCTTTTACGGTGAAAAAAATGGACTTTACATTATAAGACTTTCTTCCTATATGAATCTCTCCGGTGTGCCTCTTCTTGAAGCTGTTAGATTTTTTGATATAAATGTCAGGGAAGAATTAATTGTGGCACACGACGACATTGACCTCGCAAAGGGAAGAGTAAAGCTGAGATTCAATGGGGGATCAGGTGGACACAGGGGGATAGAATCCTGCATAGTTTCGCTCGGAACCCACGAGTTCTTCCGGTTAAAATTTGGTATAGGAAGACCAGAGGCTGTAACTCCTAGGGAGTATGTTTTACAAAGATTTGAAGACGAGGAGTTGAATCTTTTGAAAGAATCATTTATCATTGCTTCCAGAGGATTGGAGATATTCTTCGCGGGGGGGAAAGAAAAGGCGATGACTTTTATTAATAGTCAGGGGAAGATATGAAAAATTTAGAATTATTTGAATTAAAGAGTGTACTCAAAAAGGCAAAGGATCATATTAAAAAAGAAGAATATTTTGAGGCTCGGGCTTATTTAAAAAGAGCCTATTTTCTCTTCCCCTGGAAACAGGAAATTGTAAACCTACTTGAGGATGTAAGCGCAAAATTGGAGCAAAAGCCCAAAGTTGCAAAGAAAAGGAGGTAAAGTATGCCCGAATTGAGGCCAGGAATGGCAATCAAGTACGAGGGAGATATATACTTAATTATTGATTTTCAACATATTCACATGGGTAGAGGAGGTGCTACCACCAGAACAAAGATGAAAAACCTGAGGACCGGACAGGTGAAAGAAGTAAGTCTCAGGGATTCCGATGTTATTGAGGAGGTCAGAATTGATAGAAGGCCTGCTCATTTTTCTTATATTGAAGGTGAATTTTATCATTTTTTGGATTCAGAAACCTATGAGGATATAATATTCACCAAAGAGCAGATAGAAGATTTTCTCGGTTATCTTAAAGAAGGTCAAGAGGTGACTGTTCTATATGCGGAAAATTCCCCTATTACCATAGAACTTCCTACCTATGTGGTTCTTGAGGTTGTGGAAACAGATCCTGGACTCAAAGGAGATACTGCTTCCGGTGGATCAAAACCTGCAAAACTGGAGACAGGGATAGTGGTACAGGTTCCCCTTTTTATTAAAATTGGAGACAAGATCAAGGTGGATACAAGAAATGGTAAATACATTGAGAGGGTAATATGAAGAAGAAAAAACTGGAGGAGCTACTCAAGTTTATGGAAGAACATGGGCTTGTGGAGCTTGAAATTAAAAAGCCCTTTTACCATATAAAGTTAAGAAAGGCTTGCAGTGACGAACTAAAGCCTGTTTCAGTATCCAGACCCGAGGCAGAAATTAAAAAGGAGCAGGAGAAAGAAGAGGAATTAGAAAATAAAAGATACCATGAAATTAGATCTCCTATTGTGGGGACTTTTTACAGAGCCCCTGCTCCTGGTGCAGAACCTTATGTAAAGGAGGGAGATACAATAAAGAAAGGACAGGTTTTGTGCATAGTTGAGGCCATGAAGGTTATGAATGAAATTGAATCAGATATCTCTGGCACTGTGGTTAAAATCCTGGTTGAAAACGGACAACCGGTGGAATATAATCAGCCTTTATTTCTCATAGAACCTTCAGATTGAATATAAGAGAATACATAAAAACTAACAGAATACTATACACAATTTCACAATTTAATTCTCACTCGAATATCTATCTTGTGGGAGGAGGAGTTAGAGATCTTCTTCTACATAGAAGTGTCCTGGATATCGATATTGTCTTTGAGACTCTTGATTATAAATTTCTCGATTATCTTACTGATGTCTTTAAAGTGGAATCTATTATAAAAAGTCCGTTTCTTACGTGGAAGATATCTATAGGAGATATTGAGATCGATCTTGCTCATACGAGAGGGGAATATTACAGAGAACCTGGAGCACTTCCTGAGACATATCCGGTGCACTCTATATATCAAGATTTAAAACGAAGAGATTTCACCATAAATTCTATAGCCTGTATCCTTACCCCGAATACAGGAGATATCGTTGATCCTATGGATGGGTATCACGATTTGAAGGAAGGTATCCTTCGAGTATTGAAAGCAGGGAGCTTTCTTGAAGACCCCACAAGGGCGTTCAGGGCTATAAGATACAAAAATAGATTTGGTTTTATTTACCATCCTCTTACAGAGGAAGAATTTGAGCATGCTAAGAAATTGATGAGTCGGATTTCAGCTTCCAGAGTAAGAAATGAGTTAGAGCGTATCTCAGTTGAAGAAAATAGAAAAGAGATGTTTCGGGAAATCGGTCTAAAAAAATTATTATTTCACTGGCGGGATTTCTTCAATACTTTTCGTGAGGATATGTTGGTATCTTTGCATGAATATCTGGATTTTGAAAAGGATACATGGTTTTATTTTCTTCTTGTTTACACAAGAGATATTGAGGCTCTGGGTGGTTGTGGACTCCTTGAGAGAAAAGAGAGGAGAAGTCTGGAGAGAATTTTAGCCCTTGACAGGATTGAGAAAGAAATTATGCCAGAGGAGCTGCACAGGTGGTTTAGAAAGTTTTCAGATGATGAAGTACTTGCAGCAGGTGCACTGCAGGGCCTAAAAAAAGAAATATTGAGGAAATATCTCCTCAGGAGGAAAGATGTCAGGGTACTGCATGATGCTGAGGAGATAAAAGAGATGGGTATACCAGCTTCCAGATTGAATGAAATTTTAACTATACTTGAAATTGAAAAAATGAAAGGAAAACTAAGAAGTAAAAGAGAAGAAGAGCAATTTCTTAGGGTACTAAAATCTCGTCATACCTTCCTTCCTTGATTGCTGCTTCAGTTTCTGCATCCTTAACAATTATGTTTACTGCTTTAATATCACCTTGTTCGAGCTTGGGCGAAATAATTGCTACGAGAAAGTGAGAAATTGTTTCTCTGAAACCTTTGTGATCTGTGGCCAGTCTTTCGAGTCCGGTTAATGCTGCGTGTATATCTGCAGCATGGTAGGGCAGAAATACAGTGTTGCCGTGTTCAACAAGTTTTAAAAAGAGTTCCAGGTCTCTGGAAGTCTGCAATTCACTAACATAGGCAAAATCAGGAGAAATCCTCAGGGCAGAAATTAGTGCTTCCTCCAAGGAAAGCACATCCTGCCCCACTTCTCTCTGCATGATTATAGAGTTTTCATGCTTGAATGCATAGGTAAGGGGAAGTTCAATAGTATAAATTATCTTGTTTTCGTTTTGGATCAAATAACTAATAATAGAGGCAATAATATCCAGATTGATATAAGTATATGAGCTAATTACAAGAAAAAGACCCTTATGA
>QNDO01000013.1 GCA_003644895.1 Candidatus Hydrothermota bacterium
GATTTACTAATCCAAAAGAAACTTCGCATGAGAATATCCTTCCAGAGGGAATTTAGAATACTCTACTGTTCTATTATTATACTTTTTTTATCCCTTCTTATAAATGTCAAATATTTTTCTGGCTGGTATAATAAATATAAATTCCCGCTTGACCCCAACTATGCCTGTATTTTCGCAGACGATTCAACTTTTATAAAACAACCGTTTCATAAAAAAACCACTTTTTTAATCCATTGCAAAAAACCAGAGGTTCAGATCCTGAGTATCAGGGATACTGTGCTTAAGATTAAAAACTTTAAGCCGGGCAGATATTATATAAAGGCCTCGGTGAGTAAATTAAAAAGTACCATATCAATTGTTGATATACTCCCTGTTCCTCGAGTGGATTCAATAAAGGTAAAATTGGGTAATAAAATCTACAAAAATGAAAAATCTCTCCTGATCAAAAGGGGAGAAGAATTCAAGCTTGATGTATATGTCTGTGGAGACTTTAAATCCATACTATTTTTTAATAGCGAAGTGATAGCTACTGGTACAGGGCATCTATCCTATAATGGAAATGCTACTAAAGACTTCACTGTGGACATTCTGTTCCAATCAGGACTACTAACCAGAAGATATCACCTTTTTGACGCAATTGTACTAAATAATTTACCTCCAAGAATAGAGATTCAGGTCCCAAGATCCCTGATTTCAGACATCCCAGCAAGCATGCAGTTGATAATCAGGGGATCTGTGGAGGATGAAGATGGAATAAAACGAGTAGTACTCAATTACCGTATAAGGAATCAAAAGATGAAAATACTTCTAAAAAGATACTCCACCGTGATTCCCTATGATACATTCTCTATGATTTTCAATCTTGATGAATTTCAGTTACTCCCTGGAGAAGAACTGAGATTTAAAATCATGGCTCAGGACATTTATGGGCTTTACGCAGAGAGTGAGGAATACATTGTTCGGTTTCCCACCTTAAATGAAATTTACAGTGAGCTAACGGAAGAAGTAGCTACAGGAATGAAAACAGTACAAGAAAGCAGAAGCAAGTTTGATGACTTTCAAGAGCGTTTAGAAGGCTATATTGATAGTTTGAAATTTAAAGCAGATCTTGATGAAGAAGCACAGAAAAAATTAAAAAATTCCCTTGAGGAGATAATCACTAAACTACAGAACTCTCAGAAGAGCTTGGAAAATTTTCAGGAAGTAATATCCAGAATGAGAGAACTTTCTATTTCTCCTGATATAATAAAAAATATCGAAAAAATAAGCAAACTCCTAAACGAGATAATGAATGAAGAATTAAAAGACTTGTTCAATAATCTTCAAAAAATTTCAAAGATAGAAGATGAAGAAAAATTAAAGGATATTGCTGACCGAATCGCAAAAAATAGAAAAAAGATAATTGAGAATCTTGAGTTTTTTGAAAAACTTTTGGAGAGAGTTAAAGAAGAAATGGAGATGGAGAGGATTTTTACTCAGTTAGACGATCTTTACACAAAACGCAAAGATATTAGATTACAGACGCAAACAGGATTGGATATGGATACCCTGTTTCAAGAAGAACAAAAATTCAAAAAAGAGCTGGATTCATTAAATTATACGATTCAGGAAGTGCTTAAAAGCTATGAGAACATCAAATCCGTAGAGAAAATTTTAAACGAGTTGAAAACCTCAATGGACAAAGTCTTTAGTTCACAGGATAAAATTTTATCATCTGTAAAGAAAAAAAGAAGAAAACGAGCTGTTCAATTTCAGAAGGAACAAGAAAGTGAATTGGGAAGGATTTTAAAACAGTTCAAAAACCTAAGGAATGCAATGGATGCAGCAAGAAGTAGTGAACTGATGCATTTACTTGATAAAATTAGGAGAGAACTGCTTTTTATTTCATTAAATCTTGAAAACAACCTCAAAAATGAAAGTATTTTCCCCTATTTTCATGATGCACTATTAAAAGCACGGGATGATCTCAAGGAATTCAGTTTTATGTTTCTAATAGGCGGGACAGGGCTTTTAAAAATTCTTGATTTTGCTATAGACTCATTGAACTCTACTCCAGACAAGTCATTACAGAGTATTAATCTTGTGATACTAAATTTATACAGAATTTATAGTGCCATGCAAAATCAGAGTAAAGGACAGGGAATGCAAGATGCCATGAAAATTTTGGAAAATTTACTGAAACGACAAGCCTCGCTTACTAGAAGGACCTCAGGGCTACTTCCTTTACCCTTTACTTATCCGGTTCAATCTGAGTTAGAGAAGCTCTTGGAAGAACAAAAAGCACTCAAATCTCAACTCATGGAGATGTATATGAAAAGTAGTAATGAAGAGTTAAGACAAAAAATTTATGAAGCTCTTAAAGAGATAGACAAGGCGCAGCAGAAATTGGCAGAGCATAAACTTACAGAAGATATCATAGAGCATCAGAGAAGGGCTTTAAAACACATGCTCGAAGCCGAAAGAGCTCTGAAAGAACAGAGATTCAGTGAAAAGAGATATGCTGAACCTCCAAAACCATATATTGTACCTCACCCTTCTGAACTACAATACAAAACAGAAATCCAGGAAATTAATAGAGCCTTACAGCAAATTGATAAACTGGATCCGGCATATCAAAAAATAATAAGAAAATATCTTCTACAATTACTTGAGGACTAATTTTTTCCAAAGCTTTCTGGCCTTTAATATGTTCAATCTGTGCTCTGCATAAGTTCGGGCAAAGAAATGAGTACCATCCCCTTTGGCTACAAAATACAGATATTTTACTTTAGCTGGCCAGAGAGCAGCTTTAATTGATGCCAAAGATGGCGAACCGATAGGGGTCGGAGGCAGACCATGATATATATATGAATTATACGGCGATTTTACTTTCAAATCCCTGTAATCCAGTCTAAATTTATGTTCAGGAAGGATGTATTGAATGGTTGCACAGGATTCAAGAGGTTTTCGTATTCTCAATCTATTGTGAAAAACAGCAGAAATAAGAGGCCTTTCAAAATCTACCTGAGCCTCTTTCTCTATAATAGAGGCGAGTGTCAAAATTTGATGCAGGTTCATATGTAGCTCATCCATTCTCTTATACATAGAATCATTAAGAACATTGAATAATCTCCTGACCATTTTGTATATAATAACTTCAGGACTGGCTCCCCAGTAAAATTTGTATGTATCAGGGAATAGGTATCCTTCTAGAGTGGGAGCATGGTTAAGCCTTGGAAAGAATCGGGAAAGTCTTTCTATAAAAGCAGAATCCTGGGTCAATTTAATAAACCTTGCTGTATCTACACCAATTGAACTTAATCTCAGAGCGATTTCCCTGATTGTCGAACCTTCTGGTATCCACACATATACTTCTTGAAGGCCTGCTCCCTTTCTAGTAAGGGCTATCAATACTCTAAAATTTCCAAGATTCTTTCTAAAAGTATATTTACCTGCTTTTATTTTTGAATCAAGGTGTAGAATGCGAGCCACAGCGAGGAAGGATTCTTCCCTTCCTATTATTCCTTTTTCTTCAAGTTTTGCAGCTACAAAACTGGCTGGTACTCCCTTTGAAACTACAATATCAATGTCCCCTTCTGCTGGTGAAAAAAATTCTATCCATAAAAGTGCAGACACGAACAGGGCGATTATGAATACAATTGAGAGAAGTCTAAGTGCTTTCATTTTCCAGACACCTCGAATCCAGATAATTCTGTAAAAGATAAGCTGCTGCTAACTTATCAATCTCCTTTTTATTTTTATCACCAAGTGGGATTTTTTTCTTTTTTTCAATAAATTTTTTCTCAGCCATCTTTGAAGTAAACCTTTCATCAAAAAATTTTATGCTAATATTTTTTAAATGTTTTTTAAGCTCTCCTCCGAATTGTCTGACTTTCCTTGCAATATCGCCTTCTCTCCCATTAAGATTTAGAGGAAGCCCTATTATTATTTCATTAACATCTTCTACATCGATTATTTTAATTATCTCACTTAATGCATTTTCATCATTTGGTATAGCCTTATAAGGTACAGCGATTAACTTTAATTCATCACTTATGGCGAGACCTATTCGTTTAAGTCCAAAATCAATGGCTAGAATCCTCGACATTTCCTTTAACCAATGCAAAATAATATGCTCCATACAAAGGAGCCTCATCTCCAAGTTGTGCCAGTACCACCTCCACTCCCCTCTTTTTATAACTCATAACTCGATTTTCAAGAACCTGGAGTGTGGAGTTTATAAATAGGTCAAAGGATTTTGAAATACCTCCTCCTAATATTATTATTTCCGGATCGAAAATATGAATTAGAGTCACTAGCCCCACTCCGAGGATGTGTCCAAATTCATTCCAGAGATATGTTGAAAGTCGATCGCCTT
The DNA here is from genome assembly GCA_003644895.1 of Candidatus Hydrothermota bacterium. Lineage (GTDB taxonomy): Bacteria > Hydrothermota > Hydrothermia > UBA1063 > UBA1063 > B29-G16. The sequence goes on from QNDO01000013.1 coordinate 4,358, forward strand.
TTTTTGCACACTCTGCAATAATGCGTGGTGTTATTTCAGTATAATTGTTTAATAGACTATCAGGAAATTTCTTTTTCATGTATAAAGCTCTATCTTCAAAATATTTATTTCCAATATAAGCTTCAAGACATCCCCTTTGTCCACACTTGCACAAAGGGCCTGACGGATTTATTACAATATGTCCTACTTCTCCAGCCGCATGAGTCTTTCCAAGCAGTAATTTACCTCCCGAAACAATCCCACCTCCTACTCCTGTTCCAAGTGTGAGAAGTACCACATCCTTTTTACCTCTACCTGCACCGAATTTCCATTCACCCAATACATAAGCATTTGCATCATTAATTACGTAAACCTCAAGCTCAGAATCCTTCTGGAGTATCATCTTTAGGTTTTCTTTTATCCATCCTTCAATATTGGGCGGTATTTCTACCACACCTGCATTGTGATCTACGAGCCCCGGCATCCCCACACCAACACGACTAACTCCCTTCTCTTTGAAAAATTTCATAACATCTTTAAGTTTTTTAATAACCACATCTTTTCCCTTGTCGGCTTCTGCAGGTATTTGTTTCTTTTCAAGCAACAAATCATCTTCAAATACACCAAAAAATATATTAGTACCTCCTACATCTACTGCCCCTATTTTCATTGAGATTATTCCTCCGTAGATTTTTTCTCTTCTCCTTCCTCCTCACCTAATTTTTGCTCAATTGTATGTAACCTTTTATCGATTTCATCCATAAATTCGGTAAGGTAAGCCTCTAGCTTTGAAGTCAATGTCTTTAATTCCTCTGTTTGACTATCATACATTTCTGCTTTGAACTTATTGATTTTCTTCTGGCACTGTTCCTCCTTTATAATCCCTATTAGGCCCAGCAATACCAAAAAGAATAAAGTTATCAAATAAAACAGAGGGTATATTACAATATTAGCTTTCCAGAAAAGAAAGTTCACCTCCACAGGTGTGAAAAACAAGGTGGAATTAGCAATCATTAAAATTGCTCCCCCAATTGTATATATTAGAATTAGAATCCATTGAATTGTCATTTTCTTCCTCCTATATGTAAATGATAAATTATTCAGATTAGTTAATCAAATCCATGTTTGACAAATAGATGGCTCAACCAACATAATATTATATATAAGGAGGGATAAATGAGGTGGTTATCAGGAATTAAAAAATTGTACCCTGTATTTTCGATCCCATTTCTACTTTTTTCTGTCACCTTACTCTGTGCACAAGGTGAATTTCTTATTGACACACAACCAGGCTCTTATTCCCAATCTAATCCCACAGTGGCATATGATGGTACAAATTATCTTGTTGTTTGGCAGGATACAAGAAATGGAACATATGATATTTATGGGGCAAGAGTTGGAGCAGGAGGGACTATTCTTGATACTATACCAATAGCCATTTCAACCGCTTCCAATGATCAGATAAAACCACAGGTTACATTTGGAGATCTCTATTATCTCGTTGTCTGGGAGGATTACAGGAATGATGTTTATAATTTTGATGTTTATGGGTGTCGTGTTAACAAGATCGGTAACATTCTGGATACCTCCGGGATTGTTATAAAAGATCTTCAAGCTTCCTATGCACTGGATCCTGCTGTTTCATTTGATGGTACTAATTACTTTATCACCTATAGCAGTTATGACATTTACTTCTGGGACGAAATTTACGGAGAGTTTCTAAGTCCCTCCGGACAGCGTGTGGGGTGGGGTGTAAATATCGGTGGATCTACAGCAGGTGATGACCACAGGTCAAGGATTGCATTTGATGGTACCAACTACCTTGTAGTGTGGCATGCATTGGATAAAGATATTTTGGGGAGCAGAGTCACCCCATCTGGTTCAAACCTGGATGTAACCCCAATCTCCATATGTACTGCTACGGGAAACCAGACAGAACCGGAGGTAGCTTTTGACGGGACAAACTATCTTGTAGTGTGGCAGGATGATAGAAATGGAAACATGGATATTTATGGAGCAAGAGTTACTCCGTCTGGTTCGGTACTTGACCCCGAAGGATTTCCTATATGTACCCAGGGTTCTACACAAACAAACCCAGCGATTGCATTTGATGGTACTAACTATGTAGTAGTCTGGGAGGATTACAGAAATGGTAATGCAGATCTCTACGGTGCAGTGCTCAGTCCTACAGGTAGTGTTCTCGATACCTTCATCGTGTCATCTAAACCTGGAGATCAAGTAACACCTTCTTTAGCTCATGGTTCAGGAAATCAAATCCTTATTGTTTATTCTGGATGGACAGATACTTACAATGGTATTCCAATAAACACAATGAGAATCTGGGCAAGGTTCTACCCTATAACGGATGTAGACGAAAATACTCCACGAAAATCTTATGTCTCAACTCTTCGGATTTATCCTCTTTTTCTCGCAGAAGATGATTTATTTACTATCCAATGGACTTCAAAAAACCCATCGGTTAGCATAGAGATTTATAATATTAAAGGGGATCAAATAGCCAGGTGGGAGTTTAGCAATAAAAATGAAGGAGTCATAATCTGGAATCTAAAGAATAAATTGGGAGTTCGGATAAAACCGGGTATCTATTTTGTAACCTTATCCTCAGACAAAGAGAAATATTATAAGAAGTTCATTGTATTAAGATAATATAAAAATGGAGATGGGGGGACTCGAACCCCCGACCCCCGGCTTGCAAAGCCGATGCTCTCCCAGCTGAGCTACATCCCCCTTTTGGTAGTTAGATAATATAATTATAACATCCTGAAACCGAAAACGCAAGACTTAGAGCCCTAAATTGACTGCTCAAATTCCTCTCCTGTTCCCTCTTTCTTGATTCTTTCTCTCATTTCCCGGAGTCTATCCGCTACAGGTTTCGGAACGAGACTTGAGATGTCTCCCCCCAGGGATGCAATTTCCTTTACAAGACTAGATGCAAGATATGCATACTCTTCAGAAGGTATAAGAAATAAAATCTCAACATCCGGATACAATCTTCGGTTCATCCATGCCATTTTAAATTCGTATTCGAAGTCAGAAACAGCTCTCAGTCCCCTGATTATTGCATTGGCTTTATGCTCTTTACAAAAATCTACGAGTAATTTGTTTATTAAGGGCTTTACCTCCACATTAGGAAAATCCTTAACAGATTCTCTGATAAACTCTATCCTTTCCTCAAGAGAAAATAGGGTCTTTTTGTGCAATGAGGCAGCAACCGCAACTATAACCTTGTCAAACAGTTTACTTGCCCTTTTAATTATATCAATATGCCCGAGGGTAACTGGGTCAAAACTACCCGGGTATACAGCTATAATATGCGAGTTTACTCTGTCCAAAGGACACCTCCTTTTCTTTTTTAAGGTTTAAAAATTTATTGGGCAGGATTGTATGTTTTCTGACCTCAATAACAAACAAACCATTTTCATCAAGGAGCTGTGCCACTCTCTTAAAAAGTGGATCAAAAACAGTCAAGGTATAAGGTGGATCTGCAAAAATAAAATGGAACTTTTCCTCCTTTTTAATTAAGTCATTTAAAACCCTTAGATAATCACCCCTCAGAACCTTAACCTTATCTTTAAAGCCAAGGAATTCTGCATTATCTTTTATAACCATGAATCCTGCACGTGCTTTTTCTACAAAAATACAGAAACTGGCTCCTCTGGAGAGGGCTTCAAATCCAATGGCTCCCGAACCGGCGAATATTTCTAGAACAGTTTTGTCCTGTATCCATGTTCCAAGAGAATCAAAAAGTGAACGCTTTACAATCCCCTGTGTAGGCCTGATTCCTTTAGGCACTTTAATTTTTCCACCTTTTCTTTTTCCGCCTGTTATCGGGATACCTTTTTTCATCTTTAAAATTATATTATCAGAGAATAATAATATCCACTAATTGAACCCATACTGAAAATAAAGACATTCTTTATTTATGACTTTATTTTTTCTCTCATGTTCTGAAATACCACCAAAACTCGAAAACCGGACTGAACTGTAGTGGAGGCATGTACAGATTTGAGCCTCCTTTTGAAGAATTACGAATATCTTTTAACTTTTCTCTTTAAGTATAGCACTTTATAATTAATACACTATGTTCAAAGACCCGGAACTTGAAAAACTACATCAGAAGTTTGAAGATATTGTAAAATTTCTGAATCTTGAGAGGAAGAAAAAGAGAATTAAAGAACTTGAACAAGAACAACAGAGTCCTGATTTCTGGAACAATCCCGAAGAAACTCAGAAAAAAAGTCAAGAAGTATCTCATCTTAAAAAGGAAATAGAGGAAATAGAAAACATACATGATTATCTTAAATATTTAAAAGAACTGGAAGAATTAAAAGATGAAGACACAGAAATACTTGAAGAATTTGAGAAAGAAAAGAAAAGACTTCTCAAGCAGATAGAAGAATTGGAGGTTAAGGCTACCCTCAATTCTCCAGAAGACAAAAAGAATGCTATCTTAACTATTCACCCAGGAGCTGGAGGAACTGAGTCTCAGGATTGGGCTCAAATGTTGTTGAGAATGTATATGAGATGGTTAGAACGCAAAGGTTTTAAATACAAAATCGTAAACTTACAACCGGGAGAAGAAGCAGGCATCAAAGATGCAACTGTTTTTGTAGAAGGTCCTTACGCTTATGGGCTTCTTAAAGCAGAGAGGGGAGTTCATAGACTGGTTAGAATATCACCCTTTGATGCTTCACGGAGAAGACATACCTCTTTTGCCTCTGTATTTGTCTACCCTGAAGTAGAAGATGTCGAAGTAGAAATCAAAGAAGATGAGTTGAAAATAGATACCTTCAGATCCTCCGGTCCAGGGGGGCAGCATATGCAAAAAAATGAAACTGCTGTGAGGATTACCCATATTCCCACAGGGATTGTGGTAACCTGCCAGTCTGAAAGATCCCAGCATCAAAATAAACTTACAGCCCTCAAGATCCTGAGAGCAAGACTATATGAGTATTACAAGGAAAAAGAAAAAGAAAAACTAGGCGAAATTGAAAAAGAAAAGGATGAAATTGCGTGGGGGAGGCAAATAAGGTCTTATATTCTACATCCCTATAAAATGGTTAAGGATCATCGTACGGGTTATGAAGTGGGTAACGCCGAAGCCGTGCTCGATGGAGAAATAGATGAGTTTATCAGAAGATATCTTCTGAAATCCAGATAAATGTACCTGTCTGAAGGTAGCATTCGATTATTCTTACCGGAAAAAGGATCTATATTCTACAATCCGAGGGCAAGGAGAGCCAGAGAACTTGGAATCGCTGCACTTAAGGTTATCTCGGAGAATAAAGCAGAAATAAATATACTTGATGTATTCTCGGGAAGTGGTATACGAGGCCTAAGATATGCTAAGGAAGTCCCCGGAATTTCCTTGGTTGTTTTTAATGACTCTTCCTATGAAGCTATAAAAATCCTTCAGAGAAATATCGAGGAAAACTCATTAAATATCCCTTACAAAGTTTTCCAGGAAGAAGCCCGCACTCTTTTTTGTAGCTTACAAAGAGAAAGAATATTTTTTGATTTTATAGACTTAGATGCCTTTGGTTCTCCAGTTCTTTTCTTTGACCATGTATTCAGAGTTGCAAAAAGAGAAGAGGCATATATATACATCACAGCAACTGATACTGCCACCCTCTGTGGAATACGCAAAGAAGCAGCATTGAGGAATTATGCTGCTCTAACTGAAAATATCCCTTTTTGTCATGAGACAGGTGCCCGAATTGTAATAAGGGCTTTTCAAGATGCATGTGGTCGTCAGGGATATTCTCCAACTCTTCTATTTACTTTTTTCGATGGAACAGGATTGAGAATACTTTTTAGAATCAAGAAATCAAAAATAGAATTTAAAAGAAACGGCCTCAATTTTATTGTTTTTGACCCTAAGACCAAAGAACGCCTGGTTGTATCTCATAAAGATATTTATAAAGTAAGGAAAAGAACACTTCTAATAGGTCCCCTTTACACCGGGAAATTGCATAATCAAGAATTTCTGACTCAGATGCTTAAATATATTAATGATAAATCAAAGAAACTCCTTAACATTTTTCTTGAGGAAAACTCACTGCCTCCTTTTTATTACAGTTATCCCAAACTCTGCAAAAAATTGAAGGTCTCAATGGTACCGTTAAAAGAAGTAATAATGAAATTAAAGGAAGCTGGTTATAAGGCCTCTCGGACACATTTTTCACCGGATGGCTTCAAAACAGACGCCCCGGTAGATGTTATATTAAGGGTCATCTCTTCCTTAAATAATGATAAGTAAGGAAAGATTCCAAAACAAAAATAATCAACACAAGGAACAAAACTCCCCTTCTCAACCTCAGGGTGTCTCTGTAAATCTTTTCAACCTTTACAAAATGTGTTCCATCAAAATAGTTAATAAATTCTTCCGCGATTTTAGTATTGCATTCCACAGTATCGGGAAGAACGAGTAAAAGCTTACCTCTATTTCTCAGCATTTTCCCGAATTCCTTGTACGCATTACTACTGTACTCTGTGGTAAAGAAGGCAGAGTCAAGTCCACTCATTATCTCTGAAAAAAGCAAAGCCCAAAAATCTGGTGAATACTGAAGTGTTGAATGCCTAGAAGAAGGAATAAATCCTACAAAAATTATTTTTTTATTGTCAAACATCGTTGGTTTTATAAGCCCGTATCCTTTATCATCGGATAACTCACCGTGTTTAAAAAGCACTGCATTCCTTACTTCCCAACCTTTATATCTAAACATGGTGGTATCTTTCATTTTCTCGATGCCGAAAGCTTGGAGCCAAGGGTAGGGCTTCTTTACAAAATAAACAATAACTCTATTGGTTGAATATAAAGGCACATTCTTGTCAATTACTACAAGAAGCCGAGAACCTGTCTCCTCTTTTACACCAAAAGCAGATTCGCAAAACTTCTCAACAAATCTATTTTTGCCAATTATCGAATAAGATATACTGGTTTCCAGTGGCAAAGTAAGCTCAATTATATTATCATAACGGAAATCATCTTCTGGCAGCAATTCCGCGAAAAGATTTAGTCTTTTGCCTGAGTCTGGTAAATCAAAATTAAAAGTTCTTGAACTACCATATTCTATTAATATAATTGTATCTTTGTAAATTGTACCATTTGCGTCCTTCAGTATAATCCTTTTTGAAGAATCAAGCATGTTATAATTCTTTATTTTAAGGAATAAATCCTTTGAAAAAATATACAGAAATATCTTTGAAAAGCCTGAATTGTGAACTAAGAGTGTATCCATATAAAGTGCAGAGTTGATCCCTGTCAACTTTTTGAATCCAGTGTATTGAAAATCAGAAATCACAAAAACTTTACCTGATGATGGAATTACAGAAAAATCCGTCTTGCCGCCAATGTGAAATTCCCTTTTCAGTGCATTGGAAAAATAGTGTATCCGCCTTTCTCCGTATATCCTACTTACCATCTTTGATTTGTTTAAGAGTATCTTTTCTCTCCCCTTAAGACTCAGTGAGGTGTCAATATAGATTTCGGAAAAATTATATTTGCCGGGCACAGGGGCTGATATAAAAATTATCGTGCCCAGTAGAAATAATATTCTTAATAATGTGATTAAAGATCTCTCTAAATTAAATTTTTTACGCCCCAGTTTCTCTTCTCTTACGAGAAAAACCCAAGATAGAAAAACTTTTTCAGGTTTTTTCCCTCTAATAAGATGTAATATTAAAGGTAATAAGGAGATAGGCAGGAGGTATAATAAACCAGGATACATGAACCCCATTATCGTCTCCTAATAAAAAACCTTGTTATTTGACCCTCAAAACTATCTTCTACGAAAAATCTTTCAAACCTGATTCCTAACTTTTTAAATTGTTCATAAATGTCCATAAAATGAGAATTAATTATAGTTCTTAAATGGCTAAGGCTTTCTCTAGTAAGTGGCAACTCTCTCCCTGTCTCTAGATCCACTCCTATAATATCTCCCTGATACTTCAGAACAATTTCTTCATGGGAGATTATATGGAACACAATTAATTCATGATGTCTTGCCTTAAAATATTTTAAAGAGTTAATAATTTTATCTGCCTCATCTATCAAATCCGATATTATTATAATCAAACTTCTCTTGGATATTTTTCTGGACAATAGATCAAATGCTCTCAGAAAATCAGTTTTTCCGGATGGTTTAGTAGTAAGTGCCAGGTCCAAGATCCTTTTGATGTGTGCAGGTTTTCGTGAGGGAGAAACATAAAGACGTTCTTTATTATTAAATTGAAACAGCCCCACATAATCCCCAGCAAAGTAAGCAATATATGTTAAAAGAGCAACAAGTTTCCCTGCAATCTCGTGTTTACCCTTGAATTCCATGGAATTTGAAATATCCTGCGAGATAAAAATCCTCACATTTGTTTCTTCTTCAAATTTTTTCACAAAAAAACGGTCACTTCTAGCATAAAGTTTCCAGTCTATCCATCTGGGGTCATCACCTTTTTCATAAGGCCTATATTCTTTAAAATCTACAGAAAATCCATGAAAGGGACTGCGGTGTAAACCCTGGAGCAGGCCCTCCATTATCTTATCAATCTTAATTCGGTATTTTTTCAGAGTATCTAAAAGTTCTACTTCTTCCCTTTTTAACATTTCTGAAAGTCAATTAAGGGCTAAATTGAGTATCAAGCACTTTTGGCTTCTCTTTCCTTGAGTATCTGAAGGATGTTAGGGAGATACTTTTTAACGGCACCCCGTGCCTCAGATAATTTACCTTCATAGGTTATAAGGATAAAAATAGCATAGCTCATGAATGGCAACGGTATCATAAGAATATGGTCATTCTGGTCTGTAATGGTTACTTCCAAAAGTTCATCCCTCTTTTCCTTCCCCTCTGTCACAATTTCCATGGCTTCTCCTACAGATTTTAATATAGCACCATAAAGGGTAGCAGAGGCATGGAAGGTTTTCCCCTCAAGTATAGTTTCTGTCTCGATAGGCGCGCCTTCTTCATAATCGAATATCATTGCACCTATAAAGCCGGGAATTTCTTCTTTAAGGTTTTTTAGAATTTGCTTAAGGGTAAACTTAGGTATTTTAGTTCCAACTGCTTTCATCTCATCCTGTACCTTTGCTACATTCAAAAGAAGGAGATCCACAGGAGCGTCTATGGTCTTCTCGGGTTCTTCCTTTAAGGGTGCGACCTCAAAGATTCCATGTTCCCAGCCTACTATTTCAAGAAACGCATCTTCTCCTCTTTTTACCCCTGTCTTGGCATCTACAACTTCGCCATTTTTGAAAACTATCTCTCCTTCTTTGAAAGTCTTAACATCCCGTACATGCAAAATTAAATCTCTTCTCATCAGAGAAAAAGCTTGAATTAAATCGATAATATCGACTCCTTCCAAACTTCCTTTGAATCCTTGGGCTTCTTTTTTCTCTCCTTTAGCAAAAATAGTCATAAGATCTTTTTTAATATCTCCACTTTTTCGTATAAAGCCATCGGCGCCTTTCTTTTTAACGGCCTTCTCAATGGTGCTCCCCTTCATACTTGTGTATACAATAACTTTTGAACCCGGAAGCATTTCCTTTGCGTACACTAGCAAATCCACTCCATTTCTATCAGGCAGTAAAAGCTCCATTATGATGACATCGGGCTTAAAAAAATTAACATATTGTGCGGCTTCTTCGTATGTACCAGCCCCAAATACCCGATAGCCGGCTTCTCTGAGCATATCTGCAACTTGATTTTGAAATTCACTATCAGGTTCCACCACAAGAATTTTTTCTCTCATAGCCTCTTCCCTACTACAATTAATCTTATGGTTTTATCTTTTTTATGTCTAAATTTTAAAATATAAAGGCCCTCAGGTAAAGAAATCACTTTATAAGCCCCGATGAAACGTCCGGATATATCAAACACATCTACAATATCGTCAAACTCAATTTCTTCTCCGGCAAGTAATATCATAGAGCCATAACGACAATCTCTTCTCAAGACAGTTTCTTCTATTGAAGTTCCTACCCAATATAATAAATCTTTAAGCAATCCCACACGTTTTGAAAAAGAATCTATATCTACTAAATTAAAGCTTCCAAAGAACAATTTCGTCCCTTTCGTGTACTCATAGGCAACCCCGATTATCTCGTTTAGTTCTGTTACCAGAACCGCAGTAGAGCCTAAAGGCTCCAAACTATCCGATGAATAAGAATGGAAGGATGCATCAAAACCTGTAAGAAAACCTCTCCCAAACATTGAATCACCCAATATGCTTTCTCCCATAAATAAGACATGGAGAGTATCCTCCAGAAAAGGAGTTCCTCGATATTCACTTGCGATATTCTCGCCAAAAATAAAAAGATTCTGACCGTTGTTTATCGCAAGATTAATACTGGTGTGAAAAGTCTGTGGAACAGTATTGGTTCTCTGATCACCAGCTTCATAGAGAATAACAGGATATCTGAAGGTGTTAAATCCCGTGTAAGTTGTAGTATCAAATCCTGATATTACTTGGTTCCGCATTAATTCAAAGGATATATTCCATAGATTACTGCACATATTAGAATCACCTGAATTATCTACCATCAAGAGATCCGGATAAAATAAACCGGTTATTCTACGCATTACCTCATTTTTTGTATGAATTGGATCAGTTGAATCTGCGAGCCCTGAAAATAGAAAGGTGCTCAATATGGCCCTGCCCTGAATTTGTTTATCCTTCGCCCAAGCTGTGGCCAGAGCATGCTCTGTGCGAGCTTTCCTCGAAATATTATAGAACAGTGGAAAGGCTCTCTGAGTATCAACTACTACAAGCCCATCA
>QNDO01000014.1 GCA_003644895.1 Candidatus Hydrothermota bacterium
CCCTTGTATTAACGGGAAAATCTTCAGATTCTCTGGGGGTTGTACCTTATATCCCACCGTTAATATACAAAGTAGAAAAGGGAGGAGCTGCTTGGGAATCCGGTTTAAAAAGCGGTGACCTTGTACTGGAAGTAGAAGATGAATCGGTGAATTCCTGGGAAAAATTTGTGGATCTTATCCGATCACATCCCGGTGAAAGCCTTTCAATAACTTTGCTGAGAGGAAAGGATACAATCAGAACCATCATTGTCCCCAGATTAGTAGAACTTCCAGATGGTTCGAAAATAGGCAGAATAGGTGTTTTGTTGCCCATGGTTTATAAAAGACTCCCGCCCTTAATGTCGCTTAAAGTATCGCTGGTGAAAAGTTATGATACTACTGTATTGCTCCTTAGGTATCTTATAAGACTTGTAAGGGGAAAGAGTTCTGTTAAAAATCTTGGTGGTCCAATAATGATAGGGAAAATGGTTCAATCTTCAAGGGAATACGGACTTTTTAATCTTCTATTTTTGATAGGTCTTATTTCTGTGAATCTATTTGTAATTAATATTATTCCATTCCCGGCACTTGATGGCTGGCATGTATTAATATTTTCTGTAGAAGCGGTGAGAAGGAAACCTCTCTCCTCATCCATACAAACATGGCTTCAATTAGTAGGCTTTGCTTTTTTGATCATACTCATGCTTCTCATCACCTTTTTTGATATTCTACGGATAATAAAATGAATCTTCAGAACTTGGGATTATTGAAAAAAGCAGGCAAGATTATTGTTGGAAGGAAGGCAATAAAATATAAAAAAAAGAAAATAAAATTAATTATACTGGCTAGAGATTTATCATACCGTTCAAAGAGAGATATTCAGCTATTCGCTGAGAAAAACGGAATAGACATTATTATAGGACCTACAATGAGTGAAATAGGTAAGGCACTCGGTAGCCGACCAGTAGGTATAGTAGGAGTCTGTGGCCCTTATCATTCCTTGATTTTAGGAAAATAGTGCATTATTCTATATAACTACATCTGGGAGGTAAGGAGATGATCGAAAAGGAAAAAATCAAAAGAATTATAGCGACTGATTGTGGTAGTACAACTACAAAAGCAATTCTTATTGAAGAAAAAGATTCAAGTTACAGATTAATTACCAGAGGGGAGGCTCCAACTACTGTTGAAGCTCCCTTTGAAGATGTTACTAAAGGTGTATTAAACGCTTTTAGAGAAGTAGAGGAATTAACTGGGATCACTTTCCTTGACGGGGAGAAATTAATAAAACCCAGGAAAAACGAAAAAGAGGGAGTAGATATATACGTTTCCACATCTTCAGCTGGGGGAGGCCTCCAGATGCTGGTGGCAGGGGTTGTAAAGTCCATGACTGCTGAGAGTGCGGCAAGAGCAGCTCTTGGTGCAGGTGCTATTGTAATGGAAGTTATTGCATCTAATGACGGTAGAATGCCTCACGAAAGAGTGGAACTTATCCGGAGACTTAGGCCAGATATGATACTCCTTGCAGGCGGTGTGGATGGCGGAACCATAAAGCATGTAGTTGAGCTTGCTGAGCTCATCAGAGCTGCAGATCCAAAGCCCAGATTTGGAGTGGGATATAAACTTCCCGTCATTTATGCTGGAAATAAAGACGCCAGAGAAAAGATAAAAGAGATACTTGGAGATAAGGTAGCTTTACATATAGTAGATAATATAAGGCCCGTCCTAGAGAGAGAAAATCTTGGACCTGCAAGAAATGCAATCCACGAACTTTTTATGGAACACGTGATGCAACATGCTCCAGGCTATAAAAAGCTTATGACATGGACAGATGTGCCAATAATGCCTACTCCAGGTGCTGTAGGACTTCTAGTAGAAAAAGTTGCGAGAAAAGAAAATATTGATGTGATAGGTGTGGATATTGGAGGTGCTACCACGGATGTATTTTCAGTATTTCAGGGTGTCTTCAATAGAACTGTATCTGCAAATCTTGGTATGAGTTATTCTATTTCTAACGTACTTGTAGAGGCAGGCGTTGATAATATTCTCAGATGGGTTCCATTTCATATCGAAGAGCATGACCTTAAAAATAGAATAAGGAATAAAATGATCAGACCTACCACAATCCCACAGACGCTGGAGGAATTGATAATCGAACAAGCCATAGCCAGGGAAGCACTCAGGCTTGCTTTTGAACACCACAAGACAATGGCAGTGGGGCTAAAAGGGGTACAACAGGAAAGAACAATCTCGGAGGCTTTCACACAGACCATGACCGGAGCAACATTGGTGGACATGATGTCCCTTGCTCTTCTTATTGGATCTGGAGGGGTTCTGTCTCACGCTCCCAGGAGAGTCCAGTCTGCAATGATGATGCTTGATGCTTTTCAGCCTGAAGGAATTACCATGTTAACTGTAGATTCCATATTTATGATGCCACACCTGGGCGTACTCTCAAATGTTCACGAAGAGGCTGCAACTGAAGTATTTGATAGGGATTGTCTTATAAGACTCGGTAGTGCAATTGCTCCCAAGGGTATATCTAAGGAAGGGAAACCTTGCATGAATCTTACTGTTGTGCTTCCAGATGGTAGAAAAATTGAAAGAGAAGTTAAATTTGGAGAATTCTTTAAGATCCCTCTGGGGGTTGGAGAAAAAGCCAAAGTTGTTATTGAGCCTGACAAGAACTTTGATGTAGGTGCTGGTAAAGGAAAAAGACTAGAGGGAGAAGTAGAGGGTGGAGTGGTTGGAGTAATCGTAGATTGTAGGGGAAGACCACTACTTATACCAGAAGACCCCGAAGAGAGGGTTGAGAAACTTTCAAGCTGGATTGAATCACTTGAAGTTTATCCTGTAGAGGCATACAATAAACTGGTAAGTAGTAAATAAAATAAACGTGGCTCTGGATGACCATGCTGGAGATTAAACCAGATGAACCATTATTTGTCATTAGTGTAGCCGCTAAGTTGAGCGGACTTCATATACAGACGCTGAGACTTTATGAAAAACGGGGGATTGTGGTACCCAAAAGGACCTATAAAAATACCAGGTTGTATTCTTTTAACGATATAAAAAAACTAAAGATAATAAAGGTATTGGTGAAGGATAGGGGACTGCGAGTGGAGCAGGTGGTTAGGATTCTTGAGGCCGAAAAAGATCTTAATAAATTGATGAAAAAGTATGGAATACGCTGATGAATCCTTTCCCTCCTGATGACCAGTCCCTTGAGATTTACCTCAAGGAAATCAGCAATTTGCCCCAACTTTCGCCCGAGGAAGAAAGAGAATTAATTATTAGAGCAAAGAAGGGTGATAGAGAGGCTATTGAAAAACTTCTTTATGCGCATCTTAAGTTTGTAGTATCCTTTGCATATAAATATGCCAATATGGGGGTTCCTCTTTCAGATTTAATCAATGAGGGAAATCTGGGCCTTTTAAAGGCCCTTAAGCGATTTGATCCGAACAGAAATGTTAGATTCCTTTCCTATGCCATATGGTGGGTCAGACAGGCGATTTTAAAAGCACTCAGTGAGCAGTCCAAACTGATAAAACTGTCTGATACTCATATGGAAAAATTGAAAACGCTTAGAAATGCAACAAGGGATATTATGGAAGAAACCGGAGAGATGCCGTCTATTAAAGAGCTTTCTGATTTGACAGGTATGTCTCCTCAGGAAATTCAGAAAACCTACAGCATGTTTTCTGGAGAAGTATCCCTTGATCGTCCTATATATGAAGATAATGAAAAAAGGTTACTGGTGGATATTTTAGGGCAGACAGCGTTGCCTTCTCCCGAGAGTTACTATGCTCAGAAAGAGTTACATGAAGTTGTTGAAGAAGCTTTATCCACGTTGAGTGAGAGAGAAAGAAAAATTTTGAGATTATATTTTGGACTGGAGGATGGTACTCCTAAAACACTCGAAGAAATCGGGAATATGATGGGAGTTTCAAGGGAAAGGATACGGCAATTAAAAGATAGAGCTCTCAAGAAACTTAAAATGCGCTTCGGTGAAAGACTTAAGGATTTTTTACCAGAATAATAGGCCTTCTAAATATAACATTTTCCCCTTGGTTTATAACGAGGTTGTACAATCCAGAGGGCAACTCTTTCAAGCTTATTTCAATATTTTTGCTGGCTTTAGTCAATATTTTCTTAATTAGTACCTTCCCGTCAACGCTTATAAGTTTAAGCTCACTTTTTTCAGACAATTCACCGAAATTTACCCGGAGTATATTGTCTGCTATAAACACTACGATATTGGAATCAAAATTGTTGTCCATCTCATGGACAGATGTGTCTTCCTCTATGTTTTTGTATCTCAAAGCAATATACCCTCTAGAGGAATAATAAGACCTATACCGAAGATCCAGAGCTGTTAAACACGGATCTGGTCTCCTATCAGTGGCCTGATAAATCAAAAGTTGTGTATGAGCAGAGTCAACCCACGAGTAAAAAATTACCACATGGGAACCCGGCTTGTCAAGCACATCTCCAGGTTTTAAGCTGTCATATGGTATTGTGTCCGAAATTCCGGGCAGCATACGAGTGCTATGTTTATTAGGAAGCTTCCAGGCCCTGGAAACGAGACCTGAACAGTCTTCGCCTGTAGCCCAAGATGGGTCTCCCCATTGTTGGCAGTCGTTATCAGAATGAGCCCCTGGTCTGAGTCCTTGGTTAAGGTTAGAGATGAAAAGTTCGGGAGTATCCCAACCTCCCCATTCATAGGCCTCGCCCATGTATGTGTTGCCTGCTTCATAATCCGATGTCCAGTCTGGGCATTGAGGAACTGGTGCCACATGCCTGTCCTCACAGAACCAGATTACTTCCGCATGTTCTTTGGCTTCCTGTATCACCTCTGCACGTGTTACGGCGATTAAAAAAGATAAAGCAAACAGGATCATCTTATTTGATAAATACCAGCTCCCTTTTCGTCTGAGAAGAATATATATAAATGTCCTGATTTCACCTTATATGGAGGAGACAGAAGTTCCACAAACTGTGGAATCTCCGTGAGGGACAATAAGAATTCTATTTTGTGATTCTCATAAATAAAGATAGTATCCTTACGGGCCAGAAACAATCCACCATCCGCAGTTTCTCCTAGTACTGTATAATACGAGTCAAGGAATTTCGGATTTTTATATGAAACCCAGCTTTCTGTTGATACATCAAAAACACTTTCCGGATCAAGGGAACACATTAAAAATATCTTCTTATTGATTTTTCTGAAATGAAAGGCAGATAAAGGGAAACCTTTAATATCAAATTTTATTGTATCTGTAATTTTATGATCTTCCCCTAATTTTAAAATCATCCCTTTATACGAGAGAAGTAGGTAAATATTGTTGCTGTCCGCAAGAATATCGTAAACTGAGGTTTTTAAGTTTAGTGGCACAAGCTTTAAACTTTCCCCTTGAGCAATAATGATGGAATTGTTCAGATAATTGTAAAAGTAAGCCTTTCCATGTTCCACATCGAAGGCTGTTGGACCACGTGGTGGACCTGCATCTATCTGCTCATGTACACTTACAGGAAAAGTTGTTGGGTTGTATTCAATATATGCAAGCAATTTGAAATTAAGGGAAGATACCAATAAAGCCAATATAAAAAACATTCTCCTATTTGTCTTCTAGCATTTCTATTCCTGGCAGATTTATCCCGGCAAGGAATTCTAAAGTTGCACCTCCTCCTGTAGAAACATGAGAAAAATCTTCATCTTCTAAGCCAGCTTTATGGATAGCACTCACTGTATCTCCGCCTCCGATCACAGTGTATAAACCCTTTGAAGTCGCTTCCTTGATAGCTTGAGCTATACCGATTGAGCCTTTACTGAATTTATCTATTTCGAATACTCCCATGGGCCCATTCCAGAAAAGCGTTCCATGATCTGGTATGTTTTCAGTATACAATTTAAGTGTCTCCGGGCCAATATCTACGCCTATCAGGCCTTCTTCAATGTCACCCTTTATAATTTTAATCTCGGCATTTTCACTTATCTCGCTAACAGCTACGTGGTCAATGGGAAGCAAAATCTTTTCGGATTTGAGAAATTCACTCACCTTATTCAAAGATTCTTCATCGAGTATGGAATTTCCTATACTTGAGCCGCGGGCCTTCAGAAAGGTGTAGGCCATTCCGCCTCCTATTAGGAATCTATCAGCTTTTGGCAAAAGGTTTTCGATTATTTCAATTTTGTCTTTAACTTTGGCGCCTCCAAGAACCACTACAAATGGTTTTTCCGGATTTTCTCTTACCTTTGTAAGGGCCTCCAATTCCCTCTTGATAAGAATACCAGCGACTCTTTTTTCCACAAATTGAGCCATGCCATATGTTGAGGCATGCTTCCGATGTGCTGTTCCGAAGGCGTCATTAACATATACATCACATAGAGCTGCAAGCTGGCGTGAAAAGTTTTCATCGTTTTTCGTCTCCTCAGTATAAAATCGGAGATTTTCCAGTAAAATCACCTCTCCATTTTTAAGTGCTCTCACAGCATTTTGTACCTTATTTCCTACACAATCGTCTACAAATTTAACCTCTTTCTTTAATATTTTTGAGAGGTGCTCAGCAACAGGTCTCAAAGAAAGTTCTGGTTTTCTTTCTCCCTTAGGTCTTCCAAGATGTGACGCAAGGATTACCCTGGCCTCTCTGTCCAGCAGGTAGGTTATGGTAGGTAAGGCTTTCCTTATCCGGGTGTCATCCTGTATCTTTCCGTCTTTTATGGGGACATTAAAGTCAACCCTTACAAAAACTCTTTTCCCTTTAAAAAATGAATCTTCTAAATCCAAAATAGTTAATTTTTTCATGGCCTTTACATCTTATTAGCGATAAATTCTAGAAGATCAACTACTCTTGTAGAATAACCCCATTCATTGTCATACCAGCCAAAGACCTTTATGAAATTTCCTCCTACAACTTGGGTCAGGGTAGCATCGAATATTACAGAATGTTCATCTCCTATGTAATCCACAGAGACAAGAGGCTCTTCTGTGTACTTGAGATATCTGGATTCTGCTTTCTTAAAGGCTGCATTAACCTCTTCTAACGAGGTCTCTATCTCCACTTCACATGCGAAATCCACAATGGAAACATCTGCTGTGGGCACCCTCATAGCTATTGCTGATAATTTTCCCTCAAGGTCGGGAAATATTTTGAAGATAGTTTTTGCTGCCCCTGTGGATGTTGGGATCATAGAAAGTCCTGCAGCTCTTGCTCTCCGTACATCCCGATGTGGCTGGTCCAGTATCCTCTGATCGTTAGTATATGAGTGAATAGTTGTCATAATGCCCCTTTTAATCTTGAAATTTTCATGCACTACCTTCACAAGATGAGCAAAGGCATTGGTGGTACAGGAAGCATTGGAGATTATGCTGTGTTTTTGAGGATCATATATATGCTCATTAACTCCCATAACTATTGTAGCATCAATTTCGCTTTTTGCAGGAGCTGTGATTACCACTTTCTTAACAGAATCTCTGAGATGAAGTTCGGCTTTGTCTCTAGTTCTGGATAACCCAGTAGCTTCAACAACTATGTCTGCACCTACTTTACCCCACGGAATTTTTGATGGATCTCTCTCTTTGAAAACCTTTACTTTGTGTCCATCTACCATTATATATTCATCTTCTACTTTCACTTCCTTTTCATATTTTCTAAATACCGAATCATATTTAAGAAGCGTGGCAAGAATGTCAGGATTTGCAAGGTCATTTACTGCCACAAAGTCCAGATTTTTTCTTTCAAGACCTATTTTAAGAATCTGTCTCCCAATTCTTCCAAACCCATTAATTGCTACTTTCACTTTCATGCTCTTCTTCCTCCTCTTGAGGTTTTTTCTGTTCTAAAGTTTCTTTTGCTTTACTCACTGCAAAATCATGTGCTTCTTCAAGAACTTTTTTAAGTTTTTTCCGTGTTTCCTTCCCTGTTTCGGGTGTTAGTAAAAGGGTAATGGTTGCACCAAAAGCCATACCTATCAAAAAGGCTACAAAGCTCCCTATACCCCCCCTTTCCTCTTTACTCATGGGCTTCCTCCTTCTTTTTAGAGAAAATATTTTTCATAATCTTGACAGCTTGAGCGAGGGTGGATAGATACACTAGATTACGGGATATAGTATTGGCTGTTTGCTCTGCTTTAATGCTCATATTTTTAGTTCGTTCTGTTATTAATTTTATATTTTCTAAAATCTCTGGCAAAGAACCTTCGAGATCCTGTAGCGTGATGGAGAATTCATCCAATATCCGGTGTAGTTTAAGAATAAGCATTAATAGAAACACCCCTAAAATCACACCGGTTGAGATTAATGCTATAAGTAATATTTTAATTGCAATATCCATAATACAAATTTATAAGGGAGTTTGATAAAACAGTCAAGAACGAGCCTGTCATTTTTTGCTATTCAATGATTTCAAAAATCAGAGGTTTCTTCTCCGGTTTTGAGTCAGAGAGTATGAAAGAATCCTCCAAAATAGGTATTGCTCTGTCGAATTTTTCCTTGCTGTTGTAGCGAATTTCCATTACGATTTCACCCTCTTTGACTCTGTCCCCAACTTTTTTATGGAGAATAATTCCCACCTTTGGGTCAATTTTGTCTTCTACTCTTTCCCTACCTGCACCCAGGATTGAAACCCCAACGCCTACTTTGTAGGTATCGTATTCGTAAAGATATCCATCTTTTTGAGCTTTGATAAAGTGTATATATTCTGTATAGGTAAACTCTTCTTTTAGAATTGCATGGGGGTCTCCACCTTGGGAGCTTACCATTTCCACCCATTTATCATACGCCTTGCCGGAAGCAAGTGATTCTAGAAGCATATTTCTAGCGTCTTTTTCACTTTCCGCTCTCCCCCCAATAATCAGCATTTGACTTCCCAGAGCCAGGGTAAGTTCCCTAACGTCCTGAGGCCCCCCTCCTCTCAATACCTCAACTGACTCAAGAACTTCTAGTGCGTTGCCTATCTTGTAACCCAGAGGTTCATCCATATTGGTTATCAGTGCCTTAACATTTTTGCCCATTTCTTTTCCGATTGAGACCATTGCCATTGCCAGTTTTTTCGCATCTTCATATTTTTTCATAAAAGCTCCACTTCCAGTTTTCACGTCGAGGACCAGGCCATCAATATCTTCTGCGAGTTTTTTGGACATAATGCTTGCTGATATTAAAGGAATACTCTCCACAGTAGCTGTAACATCTCTTAAAGCATACATTTTTCTGTCCGCAGGGCAAAGCTTTTCTGTCTGGCCAATTATTGAGACCCCGATTTTTTCCAGTTGCTGTTTGAATTCTTCCACAGAGAGGCTTGTTCTGTATCCCGGTATTGATTCCAGCTTATCCAAAGTACCGCCAGTGTGTCCAAGTGCTCTACCGGATATCATTGGAACTACAATTCCGCATGATGCAACTAGTGGTGCCAATGGAAGGGAGATTTTATCGCCGACTCCTCCTGTGGAATGTTTATCCACCTTTGGGGCTTTAATATAAGACAAATCAAGAACCTCGCCTGATTTCATCATTTCCCGGGTTAAAGAGGCCATTTCCTCGGAGTCCATACCTCGAAAGTACACTGCCATCGAAAAAGCAGCTACCTGAGAATCTGGTATATTCCCCAGGGTATACCCCTTTATTAAAAAAGTTATCTCTTCAGGTGATAGTTTATTCCCGTCCCTTTTCTTTTTGATAATATCTACCATCCTCACGATGTAACCTCCTGTAATTTTTCAAATATCCAGGTTAAGAATATAAAACTAAATGCTAGGAGAATAAAAATTATATTTTGCCTAGCCTCTATAAATCCTTTTTTTATATATAACCCTTCTGATGGAATTCTGTTTATTTTCTCAACTTCATAGACTTTACTGGTTATTTTTTTTTGGAAGGAAAAGTCAATGTCCTTGGAGAATAGTGCAGTATTATTGTTTCTAATTTCGATAAACAATTGGTGATCGCCCGGTGAGAGTTCTGGCAAAGGTATAATACCAGGAAATTCTAACAGGCCATAATAAGGCTTACCATCTATCTTGATTTTGAGATACTGATTCTCTTGAGGGGGAGGGGAGAGGATTATATAAAGTTTGTTGAGATTTTGTATAAGTTTAATTTTGGGAACTGCAACATAAGAAAAAAGAGTCGTTAACATTCTGTTCAGAAAAAGTGGACTAGATTTCTGTATTTCCCATAAATCAGGTATTGTAAGTATCGCGATATTGTTCCCAGAAATCCCGGCAACAGGGTAATTCCCTAAAACAGAGGACCTAGTGATAACTTTTTTCAGATTAAGGTTTTTCCATACAATGCCTGCTTCTTTTAAAGTATAAATTGTGTCCTGAAAATGGATCTTAAAACTATCCAGTTTGATATATCTGCCGTCCTCGGGAGAAAGGATCAGTACACACTTCTCCTGTATTTCAGGAAAATTTTTCAAAGCTTTTAATCCATAGACTACCCAAAAATCTGCTTCCAGATGTTTCACTGTTCTCATCTTGTTCACATAGAAGTCGTTCAGTTCTATAATTACTCCATGGTTCATGAGATAAAACTTAAATTTATATTCAGGATGCCTATAAGTATAGAATCTCAGGGCTTTAAAGAAAGGAGAGACTCTTGAAGAAATAACAGCTATTTTATAAAACTTCCGGTTTCTGAAACAGAAAAGTGTTGTATCTATCTCTCTTCCAGATATGAGTCCACTTAAGAAAATTTTATTATCGCCGTACTGGAGCGGTACTACAATCATGACAGAATCTTTGAGATTAATCATATTATAATCAATTGGTTTGTTATTTATTCGTATTTCTTTGATTTTGATGTTTTCTGCGGGTATAAAAAGAGTATCAGAAGGAGAAAATGTAAACGGACTATGTCTTATAGTGACGGTCTCCTCAGCAGTATCATTAAATAGAAGAATTATCTTCCCCCTTCTTTTAAAGATTTGAAGGGTATCGGAACCAGGAAGGCGATGAAACACAATCGTATCAGCATCTTCATCTAGATTCACCCTCTCTTCAGGCCCTACAATTTTTATGGAATGTTTACTTATAGATATACCCGGAACTCTTAAGTTCAGAGCAAAAATTATCAGGATTAGAATTACAATTACTCTTCTCACTAGGAACATTACTGCATTTTAATTCAAAAAATGAATCAATTCAAAAACTTGACACTTCAGAAAATTTGCTTGTAAATTTTAATAATGAAAGAATTCACCTTCGAAAATATTAAAGATGCTCTGGAGGGGTTATCAATCTTCGCAGAAGAGTCATCAAAATTTATAGGGGAACATGGATTCAAGTTACTCGCAGAAAGAGTGCTGTGGAACCTGAGCTTTTTCCACAAGGAGGTAAAATATATAGAAGTTGATTATTCAGGACTTTTACTCCAGGAATTCCTTGAGTTAGAGATAAATGAAGAAAAGAAACTGAGGATTTTGAATGATTTTTTTCTTGAAGCTACCGTAGTATTGAGAGTGATTGTGGGTGATCGAATAGCGGACAAGGTTTTAAAGAAGGTCAAAAAGGGTATAACTGGAGGTAAATATGGAGACAAAAAAGATTAAAACCGACATTGAAGGCTTAGATTTTGTGCTTGAGGGGGGTATACCCGCAGGGAGTACCATTATCTTTATGGGTGCTCCGGGAACTGGAAAAACAACTCTTGTACAGAATATAATCTTCAATAAGGCAAAGGAAGGACAGAGAACACTCTATATCACCACATTAGGAGAGCCCCTGCACAAACTGATAAGGTTTCAGTCCTCTTTTTCCTTTTTTCAGGAAGATCTAATTGAAGAGAAGATATTTTTTAGAGATGTTAGCGACAAGATATACAATCGCGACATCGATTCACTAATCCAGCTAATTGACAGGGAGGTTAAGAACGTTCAGCCCAATTTTCTGGTTATAGATTCTATCAAATCTATCCGGGAGTTTCTGAATGATGACAAGGAATTCAGGAAGCTAGTATTCAATTTCTCTGCTAAATTGGCTGTATGGGATGTTATTGCTTTCTTTCTGGGCGAATATACAGAAGAGGATATATTCAGGTTTCCTGAATATTCGGTGGTTGACGGTATCATACATCTTTATGGATTGCAAGAAGTACGGTTTCAGAAGAGGTATCTGAGGGTTCTAAAATTAAGAGGTTCTGGTTTCATGCCGGGGCAACATTTATTTACAATCACCAAAGATGGAATTTCCGTTTATCCTCGAGTGAAGCCTCATGTTTCCCAGATAATTTATAAAGTGGAGGAAACGAAGGAATCGCTGGGAGTTAAAGAAATTGATAATCTCCTTGAGGGTGGTGTAAGAAGAGGAAGTATTGTTCTTGCCACGGGGCCTACAGGAGTTGGTAAGACCACATTAAGCTTGTTTTTTGCTAAAGCCGCAGCAGATAAAGGTGAAGTGACCCTAATGATAAATTTTGAAGAAACTCCAGATATTCTGAAATATTATGCCATTCAAATAGGGCTGGATTTGCCCGAAGATAAGGTCTATTACGAATTTATCTCACCTGTAGAAGTGGATTTAGAATATGAAGCCTACAAGATCTTTCAGATGCTAGAAGAAAAAAACATAAGTCGTCTTGTACTTGATAGTCTTAATTCCTTTTATCTTGCAGCCCACAACGACCGCCTGTACAGAGATTTTTTATGGGGGCTTTTAAACATATTAAGAGAGAGGGGCATAACCACCTATCTTGCTCTTGAGACAGAGAATCTTCCAAGAGAAGTAGTTTTCTCGGATGTAAACATCTCCATACTTTCTGATGCCATTATAACAATGGCGTATGTATACAGTGATTCTGAGATTAAGAGGGCATTGACTATCCTGAAAGCTAGGGGGCAAAATCATGATAAGACTTTCAGAGAATTTGAGATAACACCCAAGGGTATTAAAATAGGCAACCCGGTTAAAATATCTTCCATACTCTGATATCTTTTAGCCTCTTAAGTAATGTTGAATTTTATTTATACATCTATGCTTTTAACATGGGAATAAAAAATAAAAACTTGACTGAACAATTTTCCATTACTATAATCTTTACACCTTTGCCGAGGTGGCGGAATTGGCAGACGCGCTGGGTTCAGGACCCAGTGGAGTAGAATCCGTGCGGGTTCGAATCCCGCCCTCGGCATAAAAAATAACAAGGAGGGCACTATGGATATAATGAAAGAGCTAAAGGGAATCATAATAGAGAAGCTGTCAGTGACTGAGGACCAGATCACCGAAGGGGCCAGGTTCCAAGAGGACCTGGGAGCAGATTCCTTGGATGTAGTAGAACTTGTTATGGCCATAGAAGAGAAGTTTAACATAGAAGTTCCAGATGAAGATGCAGAGAAGATCAGAACTGTTGGTGATGCTGTAAATTATATTAAAGAAAAGTTAGGAAAATAAATTCTCTTCTAATGAAAAGAAAAGTTGTTGTTACTGGATTAGGGCTAATATCCCCTATAGGACATGATGTTCCTGAATTTTGGGCAAATGCTCTGAAGGGAGAGAATGGGGTGAGGAAAATTGACAGATTTGATCCCACCCCGTTCTATTCACAGATTGCTGGTCTTATTATCGATTTTGATCCACTTAAAAGACTGGAAAAAAAGGAAATAAAGAGAACAGATCTTTTTTCCCAATATGCACTTTACGCTGCAGAAGAGGCAATACAGGATTCCGGTATTCTAAGTGCCCCAGATTACAAAGAAAAAACCGGAGTTATTATTGCTTCAGGGATAGGGGGCATCGGCACTCTGGAAGTCGAAATAAAGAAACTCATTGAGTCAGGACCCCGCAGAGTAAGTCCGTTTCTCGTACCGATGATGATAATAGACATTGCATCTGGATTAGTTTCAATGAAATATGATTTTAGAGGCCCTAATTTTGCCACCATTTCTGCCTGTGCTTCATCTGCACATGCTATTGGCGAAGCCATGAGAATTATACAACGTGGTGACGCGGACATCATGATTGTAGGCGGGGCGGAGGCCCCGGTCACCCCTATAGGTGTGGCAGGATTTTCGAGCATGAAGGCTTTATCTTCAAGAAATGATGAGCCAGAAAAGGCGTCAAGGCCCTTTGATTTAGAAAGAGACGGCTTTGTTATAGCAGAGGGCGCTGCAGTTGTGGTTTTAGAGAGTCTAGAACATGCTGAACGGAGAAATGCAAAGATATATGCGGAACTTGCAGGTTATGGGGCC